>JBGSTE010000659.1:0-4304 GCA_041736655.1 Phycisphaeraceae bacterium
TTTCGCTTGGCATGGTGAGCAGTAGACACCGGGAAGCGTTTGTAAGCAAGCGGGTCAGACGGACTGAACGTGTTTATCCAGAAAAACACGGATCACCATGAGGTCCGCGGGCGTGACGCCTTCGAGTCGGCCGGCCTGTCCCAGCGTGGCGGGCTTGAAGCGGTTGAGCACGAGCTGCGCCTCGCGACGCAGGCCGGCGACGTGGCCATAGTCCAGTTCGCCCGGCAGCGGATGGGCTTCGTGGTCGCTAAGGCGCTGCACCTCACGTTGCTGGCGGTCGATGAACCCGGCGTACTGAAGATCGGCCAGCACTTCGGTCAGCACCGCGCGGCGCTGCAGCGGCTGGAGTTTGTCCAGTTCGGTCAAAGCGTGGCCATCCTGCTTCATCAGGATGGCGAGTTCGTCTGGCGTGTGTTCGAGTTTGCGAACCAGTTCAATCAGTCGCGGCCCATGCTGGCGCTTGGTATGCAGCAACTGCTCGATCGCTACGCGGGCCGCCTGCTTGGCCTCGTACACCGCCCAGTGCATGTCATCCACCAGCCCCAGCTTGCGACCCAGTTCCGTCAGCCGAGTCGCCGCGTTATCCGAACGCAGCAGCAGCCGATGCTCAGCCCGCGAGGTGAACATGCGATAAGGCTCGACCGGCGTCTTGGTCACCAGGTCGTCCATCATCACGCCGATGTACGCCTGATCGCGCCGCAGCCGAATCAGCGATGCACCAAGTGCGAAGCGCGCGGCGTTGAGGCCGGCGATCAGGCCCTGGCCCGCGGCCTCTTCGTAGCCGCTCGTGCCGTTGATCTGACCGGCGGTCAACAGGCCCGGCAGCAGCTTGGTCATGCACGTCGCGTCAAGCTGATGCGCCAGCACCGTGTCGTACTCCACCGCGTAGCCGTACTTGAGCACGACCGCGTCCTCACAGCCCGGCAGCGCGTGAATCACACGCAGTTGGACCTCCGGCGGCAGCGATGTGCTGATGCCGTTGCAATAAATCTCGTTCGTCTCGTACGACTCGGGCTCCAGGAAAATATGGTGCGACGAGCGGTCGGCAAAGCGAACGACCTTGTCCTCGATCGACGGGCAGTAGCGTGGCCCGGCGGTGGTGATCTGGCCGTTGTACATCGGCGCCTTGTCGAGGTTGGCGCGGATCAGTTCATGCACCGCTTCACTGGTATGCGTGATCCAGCACGGCGTCTGGGGCATACGCGGGAAGACGCCCGAGACGTTGTCGTATGAAGAAACGACTCCCGACCCTTTTTTCAGAAATAAGGGGTCGGGAGTCGTTTTTGGTTGATCTGCTCCGGTCATGTCGCTGAAGGGTGTCGGCTGTTCGTCGCCGGGCTGCTCGTCCAACTGCTCCAGGTGCAGCGACTGACGCGCTAAGCGCGGCGGCGTGCCGGTCTTGAGCCGACCCAATTCAAAGCCCAGACGCTTGAGCGCTCCGCTGATGCCGTCGGCCGAGCCTTCGCCGATCCGCCCGCCCTTGGTCTGCGCCGGGCCGCTGTGCATGATCGCCCGCATGAACGTGCCGGTGGTGAGCACGACGGCCTTGGCATGGAGCGTGATGGGTTTTTCCGCGTCGTCGATACTGCCGAACTCGCCGCAGCAGGCGTCGGTGGGTTCTTCCGGGCCGTCGGTCGGCGCGGGTACAAAGCGAACGCCGACGCATCGACCGTCGTCGATGACGAAGTCCTCAACTAGGCCCGCGAGGGTGACGAGATTGGGTCGCGTGGCGAGCAGACGCTGCACCTCACGGGCGTAGGCGTACTTGTCGCTCTGGCAGCGCGGGCCATGGACAGCCGGGCCCCGGCTTGCATTAAGTACGCGGAACTGAATCCCCGTGGCGTCGGCGGCTAAACCCATCAGCCCACCCATCGCGTCGATCTCGCGGACGATCTGCCCCTTGGCCAGCCCGCCGATGCAGGGGTTGCACGACATCGCGCCGACCTTGGCTAGGTCCATTGTGATCAGCGCAACGCGACCGGCCCCGGAAGCGGAGCCTCCGTTAGAGCCGGACAGCACGTTGGCCGCGGCCCATGCGGCTTCAGCGCCGGCGTGTCCGCCGCCGATGACAATGACCTCGAACTCACGCCGCCTGAAACTCATGAGTCACGCAGTATAGCTGACAGGATATCCACACATACGTGCCTATCTTTTCAGCAACCGCAAGTCTCAGTGCATTGGAATTGTATGCCCTTTAACGCATTGCTATGATCGCGACCGTTGACAAGCTGACCGCCAGCCTGTCATTGGGGTGCCACTTCGTTTTGTTCGGCACAACACAACCCATCGCCCACCGCCAGGGAGGCCTGTATGTCCCGCCGCGCTGTTGCGTTTATCGCATTCACTGTGTCTTTGTTTTTCACCGGCTCCCTCCTTGCAGACGCCGCCGCAGACGTCTCGCAAGAAGTCGCGGAAACTGCACAAGCGGTGGCCGTCACGCCCGTCATTGATTCAGGCACGACCGCGTGGATGCTCGTCTCCACCGCGCTGGTCCTGCTCATGGTGCCGGGCCTGGCCCTCTTCTACGGCGGCCTGGTCCGCACAAAGAACGTGCTGGGCACGATGATGCACAGCTTCGTCGCCATGGCGATCATCGGCGTGAGTTGGGCGGTTGTCGGCTACGCGATGACCTTCGGTGCCACGCAGTTCGGCGGCATCATCGGCTGGGACCCGAGCTACCTCATGCTCAGCGGCCTTGACCATGGCGATGGCGCTTACTTCACCGCCGGCAATGTCACCATCCCGCACCTGGTCTTTGCGATGTTCCAGGGCAAGTTTGCGATCATCACCCCGGCCTTGATCGCCGGGTCTTTCGCTGAACGCGTGCGTTTCCGCGGCTACTGCCTGTTTATCCTCCTCTGGTCGCTGCTGGTCTACTGCCCGCTGGCGCACATGATCTGGGGCGGCGGCTGGCTGACCGGCGAAGCAATCGACTTTGCAGGCGGCACGGTCATCCATATCTCCGCCGGGGTCGCGGGTCTGGTGACCGCGCTGTATCTCGGCGCTCGCCGTGGCTACCCCCGCACCGCGATGCACCCGAACAACCTGACGATGACCATGCTCGGCGCGGGCCTCCTCTGGGTCGGCTGGTTCGGCTTTAACGCCGGCTCCTCGGTCGAGTCGGGCCTGCGTACCGCACAGGCCTTGACCGCCACGCAGGTCGCCGCCGCCGCTGGTGCCTTGGCATGGATCCTCATCGAGTCACTGCATCTAAAGAAAGCGACTTCGCTGGGCCTGGTCTCGGGCATCCTCGCCGGGCTCGTCGCCATTACGCCGGCCGCGGGCGATGTCGCGGTCCCCGGCGCGATCGTGCTGGGCATCCTTGGCAGCGCATTCTGCTACGCCGCGGTCGTTCTCAAAAGCAAGCTCGGCTACGACGATACGCTCGACGTCTTTGGCATCCACGGCATCGCGGGGATCGTCGGCGGGCTTGGCCTGACCTTCTTCCTGCGTAACGTCCCCGAGCACGGGGTCGCCACGCAGTTCTGGTTCCAGGCCAAGGGCATGATCGTGAGCATCGGATTGTCGGCCGTCGTCACCCTCATCCTCGTGGTCCTCATCGACAAGACCCTGGGCCTGAAGCTCAGCGACCGCGACCAGCAGGCCGGCATGGACCACGCCCTGCACGGCGAGCACGGCTACGGCCTCCTGAACCTCAACTAACCCCCGGAAGTTTTTCACGCTTCTAGACACGCACAAGCTTCTACACACGCACAAGCTTCTAGATCAAGAACACGCATCTAGAGAGCAAAATCAGCGAGCCTGCCATGAAACTCGTCATCGCCATCATCCAGCCCGACCGACTCCACGCCGTCCACCAGGCCCTCATCGACGCGGAGATCTTCCGCATCACCGTCTCGCGCGTCACCGGCCACGGCCAGCAGTCCAACGTCGACCTCTACCGCGGCCAGGAAGTCACGCCCAACCTCATCCCCAAGGTCCGCCTGGAGATCGCCGTCAACGACGGCTTCGTCGAGCCGACCATCAAGGCCATCATGTCCGCCGCTCGCCACGAAGGCGGCGAGATCGGCGACGGCAAGATCTTCGTCATGCCGCTGGAAGACTGCATCCGCATCCGCACCGGCGAACGCGGCGGCGAAGCGATCTGAACCTCGCGGCTGTCCGGTGTGTGGGTTTGTGATCTTGTGAAAATGGGACTGTCCACTCCTATGAAGCCGGGTCTGTCAAGCGTTGAATGTTTGCTTGGATGACGATGGGTCCAGCCTCCTATCCGAGCTCTCGCGTTGGTACGCGGGCCCATTCAACTGGCTGCGATCGGCGATTCCCATTCTTTTCTTCGGGGT
>JBGSTE010000683.1:0-1013 GCA_041736655.1 Phycisphaeraceae bacterium
GGTGACGGCGTTTGCTGACTGGCAGCAAGGCAAGGCGCTGCCCGAGGATCGGCCGGCGTTGGCCGAGGCAGATCGCGTCGCCCAGTTGGTGCTGGAGCGCTGGCCATTGTCAGAACGCCGAGTTTAAGTACCAGCGTGATAAGCGATGGACTCAAAATAGCCGGAGACCTACGGGCTCCGGACGCGCAAGCAGTTGTTGTCAGCGTGTCTGGCGTCCGTAGGCCGCCGGCAATTGTTGGTGTTCATCTAATCGAGAGACTGGTCACTTTGAATCATCTCATTGAAGCCCCTGCGTTTTTCCGCTCGGCCAGCAAGCCCTCATACACCGCGATGATCCGCTCGACCATCGCGTCAAGTGTGTACTCGTAGGGAACAGTCGATCGCACCTCGCCCGGCGGGTGATCGTGTAGCTGCCGGATCGCCTGGGCTAAGCCCTCGGGATCGCGCGTCTGAATGATCCGGCCGTTGCGGCCGTCGGCAACCAGGTTCTTCAGCCCGGGCCAGGTTGTCGCGATCACCGGCTTATTCATCGCCAACGCCTCCACCACCGTCCGACCGACGTTGCCCATCTTCAGTGACGCATTGACGACGACATCGCTCAGCGAATAAACCTCGGCGATCTTCGACTGGCTGCCGGCGAAGATCACGCGGTCGGCAACGCCCTGTTCTCTCGCAAGCGCCTTGAGCTGGTCAAAGTACGACTGCTTGTCCGCGTGGATGCCGCCGACGATCAGGCCACGCAGCGCCGGCATCGACGGCGCAAGACTTGCGATCGCCTCGATGAAGGACTCGTAGTCCTTGAGCCAGGTCACCCGGCCGACGCTGGTGACGATGAAGCAGCCATCGAGGTTGTGCTCACGCTTGAACAGTTCGATGAACGCGTGATCGACATGGTCGGGGTTGAAGGCCTGCATGTCGACGCCACGCTCGATGACGGTGACGCGCTGCGGATCGATGCGGTATCCCTTGCAGACGTGCTCGCGCACGGGCTGGCCGACGGCGATGACGCGGTC
>JBGSTE010000689.1:0-3592 GCA_041736655.1 Phycisphaeraceae bacterium
GCTCCTGCCGAGCCGCGCGTTCATTGTGCCTTGCGGCTCGGCAGGAGCCTCGCCCTCCCATCTCATCCACTTTTCATTTGTATCAAACCTTCAGCGTCGGATCATAGGCTAACGCCTTGGCGTAGCGATGACGGATCGGCGTGACGACCTCATCAATAAATGCGTCGACCTGCTCGGGTGATCGGCCAACGTATTGGCTGGCCTCAAGCACATTGTCTAGGTCGATGCCCTTGAAGTTCGCATCATTACGCAGGCGATCGAGCAGGTCGTTGTCAGCGCCCTCGGCCTTGACGCGCTGGGCTGCCGCCTGACTATGCACGCGGATGACTTCGTGCAGTTCCTGCCGATCCCCGCCCTCTTTGACCGCAGCCATGAGGATGTTTTCCGTGGCCATGAAGGGCAGTTCTTGAGCGAGATTGCTGGCGATCGTCTGTTCGTAGACAACCAGCCCCGAGGCGACGTTGATAGCAATGTCCAGTACGCCATCGATCGCGAGGAATGGTTCGGGCAGCGTGAGGCGTCGGCAGGACGAGTCGTCGAGTGTGCGTTCCATCCACTGCTCGGCGGCGGTGGTGTAAGGCGTCTGCACCATGCCGATGACAAAGCGTGAGAGGCCACAGATACGCTCGCAACGCATCGGGTTGCGCTTGTAGGCCATGGCCGATGAGCCGATCTGGTCTTTCTCGAAGGGTTCTTCGATCTCCTTGCGGTTGGCGAGCAGGCGGATATCGGTAGCCATCTTCATGCACGCGGCGGCGACGGCCCCAAGCGAGGCACCGACCAGCGCATCAACGATTCGCGGGTAGGTCTGGCCGGTGACGGCAAAACGCATATCCGGATTCAAGCCCATCTTCTGCGTGACCATGCGATCAAGCTGATCGACCTTGGCGTGGTCGCCGCTAAAGAGTTCGAGGAACGAGGCCTGCGTGCCGGTGGTGCCCTTGACGCCGCGGAAGCGCAGCGTCGCCAGGCGGTGCTCGATTTCGCCCAGCGTAATAACCAGGTCCTGCATCCAGAGCGTCGCGCGTTTGCCGACGGTCGTGGGCTGGGCCGGCTGATAGTGTGTGAAACCCAGCGTCGGCAGGGCCCGGAAGTTGTCAGCGAACTTACCGAGGCGATCAATCAACACGGCCAGCTTGTCCGCGACCAGCGACAGCGCTTCACGGATCATGATCAGTTCGCTGTTGCAGACGACGAACTGGCTGGTCGCTCCCAGGTGGATGATGGGCCTGGCCAGCGGCGCGGCGTCGCCGAAGGCGTGGACGTGGGCCATGACATCATGCCGGAGCTTCTTTTCGTAGCTGGCGGCGGCGGCGTAGTCGATCTTTTCGATGTTCTCGCGGAGTTGCTCAATCTGCTGATCGCTGATGGCCAGGCCCAACTGCTGCTCGCTTTCGGCCAGCGCCAGCCAGAGCTTTCGCCAGGTGGTGAACTTAAAGCGTGGCGACCAGAGCCGCTGCATCGCGGGCGAGGCGTTTCGGCTGGCGAGGGGGGATTGATAAGTGCTGTCGTCGGTCATGGGATTGGGTCTAAATCGCGATGATAAGCCAAGGGGCATGGTACACTTGGACGTGGAGGATCGCGCCGAAGCGCGGCGATGGAGGCTGACGACAGGTCGGCTGAACCCGTGCGTGGATCGGCCCGTAGCGTAGAGGTGCGTGCCCAGGGACGGGCGCGGCAAGGTGCGGTATTTGATGACCCAGCCGAGCGACACAATGCTGATCGAGCAGGTTCAGGCCGGCGACCGTGCCGCGCTGGGGCGTCTGCTGGAACTGCATCAGGGCCGACTCTTTAATATCGCCCTGCGGATGGTCAGCAACCACGACGATGCGGCCGAGGTCACTCAGGACGCCTTTCTCAAGATCATCCAGCACATCGACACCTTCCGCAGCGAGGCCCAGATCACCACGTGGATGACCCGGATCGTCATGAACCAGGCGATCACCTGCCTTCGCCGACGCAAGCTCCGCGACCACACCTCGCTGGACTCGGCAGGCCCGATGTTATCTGACTGCGACCAGGCCGCCAGCCTCCGCCAGGTTCTGGCTGATAATCGGGAACCCGGGCCGGACCAATGCGTCCAAGACGGTGAGATGATTGAACGCCTGCTGGCCGCGATCGACCGTTTGGACACGGATTTCCGCAGCGTGCTGGTCCTGCGCGATATCGAGGAGATGGACTACCAGCAGATCGCCCAGACCCTGGAGATCAAGGTCGGCACCGTCAAGAGCCGGCTGTTCCGGGCCAGGCTGGCGCTGCGACAGGAGATGGAAAAAATCGCCCCGACCGCCAGCCGACAGGCTCATCCGTAACCCCGCTGAGCGAGTCCTAAAAAGCCCGGCCTAAGATCGGCCGACATCAAGAGAAGATCAGGCAACCCGCAACCACGACCCACACCATGCTCGACCGTTACGACCAGGAACTGCTGCTGGATTACCTCGAGGGCGAACTCGACGCGGACCGCCGTGCGCAGCTTGACGCCATCCTCGCTCAGGATCAGCAGCTCGCCGCGCTGCTGAACGCGATGGCTCAGGACCGCGCTGCCCTTCGCTCGATGCCGCAGGTTGATGCACCAGCCGACCTCATGCAGGACCTGAACCAGGGCCTGGAACGCCGTATGCTCCTCGATGACCAGACGGTCGACATCGGGCCCATCCCCATCGGGCGCGGGCGTGAGTTGCACAGCCAGTCATCCGGCGGACCACGCTGGGGACGCGTCGCGGGTCTCTCGGCCCTGGCGGCATCGGTCGCGCTGGCGGCGGGGATCGTTGTCATCACGATGGATATGGATAAGAAATTCGACCCGCTCATGCGGACCGCCGAGAAGCTCGCGGAAGCAAACGAAGCTTCCCCGTCCCCGGAAGCAGCGGGTCAAAACAAGCCGCAGTCGTCACCTGTTGTGGCCGACAATCAGCCCGGTTCGTCCGGGCTGACGAACAACGCCCTCGCGATCGGTGGCACATCGAACTCGTCGAATGCCAATACACCCGGCGCCCTTGATGCGAACGAACTGCGCAAGGCAGAGCGAAGTAGCCGCTCACTGATCGCTGAAGGCTTGCGCGATTTCATCGCTGGTAACAAGCCCCAGGACGCAGCCCCCGAAGCGTTAGCACTGGGCGCGGAGACGCCGACTCGCACCCGCAATCTGCAGAATCAGGTCCCGGTCGCCCTGGCCGTTGAAGAGCCAAGCGTTCAGTTGGTCCTTTTCTCCATCAAGCCCGAGCTGACCAACGCGCAGTTGATCAGCTACTGCGTGGCCAATGGCATCCCGATCGTACAGACCAACCTCTCCGCCAACGGATACAACAACGCGAACAACGCAGATGAAGCCAAGGATGCCGCCCAGGCCGATGCGGTCAACCCACTGCAATATGCACTGCTGGTTGACGAGCAGGAGCTGGACCAGTTGGTCAGTTCGCTGAACACCGACATCGCGGTGGATGAACAAGGCAAAGTCAAGCGTGAGCTGACGATCAATCAGGCGGCGGTTGTTTCCCGGCTGACGCAAGCGTCTGAGCCGGAATTGCTTGGCCAGCCAGCGGCGCGGCAGGCCCGTGCCTTCGCGGCAGATGGCGCCGCTGGGGCCGAAGAA
>JBGSTE010000709.1:0-3055 GCA_041736655.1 Phycisphaeraceae bacterium
TCCCCATCCTGCTCAAGCAATACCTCAAGCTCAACGGCCAGTTGCTGGGCTTTAACGTCGACCCGGACTTCGGCAACGTGCTCGACGGCCTGATCCTCATCGACGTGCCAAGCATCGACCCACGCGTGATGAAGAAGTACCTCGGCGAAGAGACGGGGGAGATTTATTTGAAGTATCACACCGCCAAGTAGGGTGGGTAGAGTGCAACGAAACCCGCCGTGAGGGGAAATGGAAGTCGTGGTGGGTTTGGTTGCACTATACCCACCCTACCGACTGGGCGCAGAGACGGGGGAGACCTATTTACAGAATCACCAGGCGCAGGACAATGCCCAATCCATTTAATCGGGATTCTGCTATCTCGCCCGACCAATGGGGTGACCGCAGACCCTGCATACTCTGTGCCAACTCGGTACTGGGTAGGCACACTCGGGGCAGCAGCGTGGCGCATTTAGATTTTTTAATGCCTCCTCGACACCACCCTCGCGTTTAGCGAGACGAAACGCCTTCTGTTCCTCCATGGTCACCGGCGGCTCTTGTGGTAAGTCCTTTGGATCGGGCTCTCCGAGATAGACATGCCGGGTCGGAAATACGGAAAGATCAGGGATCTCCCGCGCGATACAGTGTCCCTCGCGCGCATGCTCGATCGTCTGGGCATCGGTCTGACAGAAGTAGACCTTTTTCTTACATTGCCCACAGAAGCGCACGAGTTCGTCGCCTGTTATCTCCAACTCTTCCCACTGGGCGGGGCACTGCTGCTTAAATATTGGAAGCGGGCAGTTTCGTATTGTGCGAATGGTTTTCATGACTACTACATTTTATACATTTATCCCGATACACCAATAGATTCTTAACACGACCTTCAATCCGAAATCATCGCCACATGCCGGCCGCGGTAGTACCGCATGACTTCGCGCAGCAGGCGCAGGCCGGACTTGGGCTTGATGTTGTCGCGCTGGCGGATGGCGTGGCCGATGGCGAAGCAGATCGACCACTGCTTGCGCAGCACGGCGTAGGCTTGCCAGAGCGACCAGTTCGGGTCGTAGAGGTTGGTTGATTCGCTGGTGACGCCGTTGATCTCGATGACCGCGAAGTTTTCGCCACGCTTAAGTGACAGCTCATCGGTATAGCGCAGGTCGATGCGGCCGTAGTGAAAACCTTCGAGGCGTTTGGCCAGCGCGTCGATGCGTGCTTCAAGCTCGGGACTGATCAGCCGGCTGCCGTCGCGGAAGAGCGTGCCCTGGCAGTGGTTGCCGGCCTCGGTCAGGCGCAGCGTCTGTCCCTTGGCCAGCACGCGGTCCAACTCATCGGCCCAGCGGATATGAAAGACATCGTGCTGGAAGCGGAAACGCGGGTGTTTCCAGATGAGTTCTTCGAGGCTGGACTTGCCGTCGCCGGTGAGGATGGGGAAGACCTTGTCGGTGATGGAGAAGATGCGGCCGTTCGCATCGCCGGGCATGCGGGTGTAGAAGATGCCGCACTCGCAGGGGCCGGGGTGGTACTGCTGGAGCTGGGCCGGGCCCTGGCACTTGTCGAAGAAGCCGGCGATGTCGTCAGCGGACTTGACGAGCGTGACACTCGCCCCGCGCTGCGCGGCGTCGGGCTTGAGGATGATCGGGAAGGACCAGTTGCGCTCGGACATGATGCGCTGGACGAGTTCTACCCGATCTTGATGGGTGGGATGGGCGTCCCGCCCGTCGTCGCGGTCAATGACGGGCGGGACGCCCATCCCACCGCAGACCTCCGGGATCAGCGCGTGCTTGAGGACGGCCGGGTCGTCGATGCGCGAGAGGATCTCGCTCTTGGATTCGCCAACGACCCCGCCATCGGGCATGCACGGGTTGGCGAGGGTCCAGACGGTGAAGGACCGGTAGCGCAGGGACAGGTAGAGGCAGTAGAGGATGACCGGCGGATAAAACTTCCAACCGGGCCAGTACTCATATTTCCATTGTTTTTGCAGGCGGATCGCGAGCTTGCGTCGGCCTTCGCGTGAGCAGAGCGCCAGCAGCGTGTGCATGAGGACCATCAGCAGGATGACGACGCCGACAAACGCCGGCCAGCCGCCGAGGTCGAGGATCACTTGAAATGGCGACCGCGCCGCTTCGCCGAGGATAAACACGGTGAAGAGGATGACCGGCATCCAGATCGACACGGCCAGGAAGGTCCAGAGCATGAAGCGCCAGGACTTGTTGCCCGTGACGCCGGCGGCGATGTAGAGCGGCAGCCGCGAGCCGGGGATGAACCGGCTCGCCAGGACAGCCCGCCAGCCCTTCTCGTCAAACCAGTTGCCCAGCGCATCGACATGCCGGGTCGGGACCCACGCGGCGATGGGCCGCCACTTGAGCGCCCGTCGGCCAAAAACATAGCCGATCAGGTACAGGCCCAGGTCGCCCAGGAAGATGCCGGCCAACAGCGCAAAGCCGCCGACGAAGAGGTCCAGTTGCCCGGCCTTGATGAACAGGCCTACGGCGATGGCGGTGGGGTCTTCGAGGATAAACGTGCCGAGCATGATGATGCCCATGCGTGTCCACGGGCTCATCGTTTCGCGCAGCTCGAGGTTGCCGGGCAGTTGCAGCGTGCGGTCTTTCAAGCCCCCGCCGCGGTCGACCGTCGATCGCACCGGCGGCGTGCCGGGCGTGTTGTGCTTCTCAAGGAACGGCAGGAGCACATCGAGCACGCGCTGGTTGCCGGCGTCATCGAAGACCATCGCGTGGTTGATGAAATCGCTTTTAAAATCATCTTGCGCGTAGACGACCAGCTCGCTGTGCTTAACCAGGTCGTGGTGCATGTAGGCGACGCGGACAGCGGCGAGCGGGTCGGCCTCGCCGTGGATGATGAGCATCGGCTTGTCGTAGCGCCCGAGGATCTCGCGGTTGGGCCGCTGGTCGGTATCCCAGAAATTGCGTAAGAAGGCGTGCCGGAACGCGCGATCACCCAACAGGCCAAAGTGCGGGACGAACTCGACCCCGCCGACCAGTAAAAGGTATCCGACACCATATTTGAGGTGTTCGAAGTGGTAGTCGCCGCTGCCCTCGGCTTCCTGCACGCCGATGGCCGC
>JBGSTE010000742.1:0-4336 GCA_041736655.1 Phycisphaeraceae bacterium
GGTGACGCCGGCGATGAACGCCGTCACCGGCTTGGTCACGTGCTCCTTGATGAACGCGGCGGCCTTCTCTTCGTCGGTCCCGCCGATCTCGCCGATCATCACGATGCCGTCGGTCTCGTCGTCTTCCTGAAAGAGCGCCAGCACATCGACGAAGTTCAGCCCGCGGACCGGGTCGCCGCCGATGCCCACGCAAGTCGACTGGCCCAGGCCCTGCTGCCCGGTCTGCCAGACCGACTCGTAGGTCAGTGTGCCCGAGCGGGAGACGATGCCCACGGCCTTGCCGGTCTTGCTCTTGTCGCGTGGCGTGTGGATGTAGCCGGGCATGATGCCGATCTTGCACTGACCCGGCGTGATGACGCCCGGGCAGTTGGGGCCTAATAGCGTCGCGTTCTCGTAGCGCGTCAGCGCCTTCTTGACGCGCATCATGTCCAGCACCGGGATGTGCTCGGTGATGCAGACGATCATGCGGATGCCCGCGTCGGCGGCCTCCATGATCGCGTCGGCGGCAAACGGCGGGGGCACAAAGATCATCGTGGCGTCGGCGCCGGTGCGCTTGACCGCGGCATCGACGGTGTCGAACACCGGCAGGCCGTTCTCGTCCTGCTGCCCGCCCTTGCCGGGCGTGACCCCGCCGACGACCTGCGTGCCGTACTTGAGGCACTGGGTGGTATGGAATTGGCCCGCCGAGCCGGTGATGCCCTGGCAGATCAGCTTGGTATGTTTGTTGACGAGGATGCTCATAGACGGGGTAGGATAGCGTCTTAAGTTAATAAGTACAAAGCAATGCAATATAGTACGGCGACGACGAACAGTAGAGCCTCATTCAAGATCAGGTATCTCGCTCGATGATGCCTGTAACCATCAAACACTAGTGTCTGGCAAAACACAAAACACAGACCAAAAAAGACCAAGCCTACTACAAGCCCTGCCATCAAACCGCAAGGTAAACCGAGTACTACCCCGATCAATAGCGCGGCCACAACATGTAAGTTGATTTCATCCACGTGTACTCTATACGATCAGAATCAATCAAAACCCCGGCGGTCTGCCGCGCTCGGGCGCTTCAAAGGTGTCTTCATCGTCGTCGTAGCCATCATCCACCGGCGCGCTGTTCGGCGGCCGGCCGATCTCGACGCGGATGGTCGAGCGGATGCCGCCCCGGCCGCGCCAGTCGGTGATGATGAGCATCCAGCGCGGCTTCATCGCCTTGTCCAGGTCGCTGGCGATGCGGTTGGTGACCGCTTCGTAGTAGATGCCCTCATTGCGGAAGCTCTGCAGGTAGAGCTTGAGCGACTTGAGCTCGACGCAGACCTTGTCCGGCACGTACTGCACGGTCACGACGCCAAAGTCCGGGTGGCCGGTCTCCGGGCAGACGCTCGTGAACTCCTCGGCCACGTGCTCGATGACGTAGTCGCGCTGCGGGTTGGGGTTCTTGAAACTAATCAGCAGCGCGGGGTCGGCCATGGTCGTGTCCGTTAGGGAGCGAAAGCACCGTATTATTCAGATTCTTCCGGTTCCTGCTCGGGCATCTTCTGCACGGTCTTGGCCGCTTCATCAAACTCCGCCAGTCGCTCCGGCTGGGCTAAGGGGAAGCGACCGATCAAGGTGACAAGGTGCGGGCCGTCCTTGATGACATACGCCACCTCGCGCAGCCCCGTGCCGGGCAGCTCGGGGTAGAGCAGTCGCTGGATCGTAAAGTTTGGCGAGGTGATTTCAGAAAGCTCGGCGTTTTCTGGGATCGGCACGCTAAAGCCGCGGAGCAGGATCGTGCCCTTGGCGGTGTCGATGGGCGAGTCCTGCCGGCGGTCCCATCCGGTGAGCTTGTGAACTTCCATCGTCAGCCAGGAGCCATCGTCCAAGGGCTGGGTGCGGACGGCGGTGCGGGTGTTGGAGACGATCTTCATCGACGCGGGCACGATCAGGCCATAGCCCTTGCCCAGCGGCGCGACGACACCGGCGGGCAACGGTGCCCTGGGGTCGTTGGTCACGTCAACGACGGCGACACCATCGCTGATTGGCGCGGTGCTCTTGAGGAAGGCCAGCTTGAGCTTGCTTTCGCGTAGCCACTTCTGGTAGGCGGTGTCTTCCTGCGTCAGTTCCTCGGCATCGGACTCGCTCAAGAGCCTGGCGCTGCGGATGACGCGTTCGACCTCATCAAGGCTGGCGGGTTTGTCCTTCGGGTACTGGATCTGGAGGGTCACCAGCAGGTCGCCGACGTAGCCGACGTAGGTCACGCCGGCGGTGTCGTCGCCCAGATCGGCACCGCTGAGTCGGGCGAAGCGGTAGCCGGCAAACATCTCGCCAAACGTGACGTCTTTGATCTTCTTGCGATTGACAAAGAACGCTTCGGGCTCGGCCCAGGCGAAGCCGACCGGGCGCTCGGCCGCCTGCGGGTCGTCGTTGAGGATGCTCCGGAGTCGTTCGATAAAGGTGGCGTTGGGCAGGCCCGACTCGGGCTCGTTCGTCTCCGCATACTCGGCGATCTCCGTGCCCAGCACCATCTCGCCGCGGGTCTCTTCAACCCAGTACAGCGGCGGCCAGTTCTGCTTCGTCGGCCGAGGCGCGACGCGGACCGAGACCTTCGTTGCTTCGGCCGGCACAAAGTTCAGGACCGAGGTCTGTTCGTAAAGCTCGCGTACCCGGCGGGGCACGCCGTCTTCCATCTCGGCCTCAAAGACATCCTTGCCCTTGCTGTAGCTGACTTCCCACTTCGCGGGCACCTGGAAGTCCAGCCCGCGGTAGGCCACGAGCTTGACCGAGGCTTCATCCGTCGGTGACTGCACCGGCGCGGTCCACGCGGACAGCTCCTTATCTTCAGGCAGCTTAATCACGTCGGCATCAAATCGGACGGCCAGCTCCTGCAGGAACTCGGCCTCTTCATCGACGTCCGTCACATCCGTGGGCGTCGTTCCGAATGGGTTGGTCGTGCTGGCGTTCGACGGCACGGTCCCGCCGCTGAGCGCCAGGCCGCCTGGAGTTGAGTCCACTTTTTTCTTGTCTGCGTCTGAGCCACCCATCAACACCACCGCGACGATCACGACGACGGCAAGCCCGACCGCCCCGCCGCCCAGGCCCAGCGGATCGTCGGCTGCGGAGGCGGGGATCGCCATGACCGCGCCGCAGGCCTTGCATTTAGCCTTCTTGCCCGCCGCCTCATCGGGCAGTTGGTATGCCTTGCCGCACGAAGCGCACTTGGTCTGGATCATGGCCCACTTTCCCGGGTGACATCTATCGCGGACACCGCCCGATGCCCGCTCACAGGGGTTTTATATCAGGTCTGAGCGAACCCACCAAGCCCGATCCCGTTGGCGACAGAGAGATTGCGTTTGTGCTCCGCGGGAGGGCGAGGCTCCTGCCGAGCCGTTCGTCACAGAAGATTCGCGGCTCAGCAGGAGCTTCGCCCTCCCGATTGCCTGGCCCATGTCTTTCAACCTCCCGTTGGCGAGTCCTCACCCTTGCGATTATCCTCCCTGATCCATGGCCCACCCCATCAGCGAACAGACCATCCGCGAGGTCGCCCGGCTCGCACGCCTGAACCTCACCCACGACGAGGCGGCCCTCTTTGCCAGCCAGCTCGGCGACGTGCTCGGAGCGATCGACCAGCTCAAGCAGCTCGATGTCGCCAACGTCAAGCCCATGCCCCACGCCCTGGACCAGTTCAACATCCTCCGGCCCGACCTTGAAGCCCCGGGCATGGACATCGACACCGCGCTGGCCAACGCACCGGACAAGGACACGCCGTTCTTCAAGGTGCCCAAGGTGCTCGGTGAGGGAAGCGCGTAACGCATGCAACCGTCTGGACGAGCAATCATGACGACCGAAAAATGGCTTGCATCCTTGGGTATCTCTACAGACCCGGTACCACCAGCAATCGAGGAAGCTGAAGCCCTTGCATTCAGTGCTCAAAAAATTGCTAAACGAGCACTTATTCTTCATGGCATTGCCGCTGTTGGAGCAGGAGTCAACGCCGATCGGGTGAGTGCATGGTTTAAGGAACAGAAGTTGTCGCGTAGCTTGACACCCCTTGAGCGCGCGTTTCTAGCCAACAATAACCCGGACACTAAAACAAGGATGACATTTTTTTGGCATAAGGAAGCTCAGTGGACGCTGCTCTGGGTAATCAGCAAAATCCATCATCTGGGATTACCAACATCAGAGTGTGATTCCGCCGCGATTGTGAATGACATTATGCCTTCACTGGGTACGGATATAGATGAATTCATCAGCAGCGCCAAGCTACGCGAGCCCGGCGTGATTGCCGCCGAAGACGACCGCACCTATGACATCTGGTGCCATGCAAATCAGGCTAAAAAGTTGCCTAAAGACCTCAACATGC
>JBGSTE010000005.1:0-5330 GCA_041736655.1 Phycisphaeraceae bacterium
GATCATCGAGGACGACGACTACTATTCGCCCGAGTATGTCGCGACCGTTACGGGTTGGTTAGATCGAGCAGACCTGGTGGGCGAGACCAGCGCCAACCTGTATTTTCTTCATTCTCGCAAATACCAGTGTTTCCAGAACCATCAGCTCGCGGGGTGGTGCAAGACGGGGTTCCGTCCAACGGTGATCCCGGCAGTCTGGCACGCGGCCGTCTCGTCCAACCAGCATGCACTTGACTTGCGGGTGTGGAAGGGCTGGCGCGGCACGAAGCTTCTGGTACGAAATGACCCGGGGCAAGGCGGCTTCTGTATCGGGATCAAGGGCGTCCCCGGCCGCAGGGGTCTCACGTGGGGCGAGGGTTGCACAGCAGTCGATGACCCGCTGCTCGACAAGTTGTATGAATGGATCGGTCCTGATGCAGGGTACTATCGCGGTCTGCTTGGCGAGGGATTGGCCAGTTCCGTACTGCCGGCGCAGCATTCACCACCCCGATGATGACCAATCTCACCTCTCCGTCGGACACGGCAGACGTTCCAGGAGAGCGTCGAACAGGAGGCGGTCGGTCTGCTTCATATGGAAATAGGTTTCCCACACGGAGATGGCGTGTTCTCGCATCAGATCATAATCACACGAATGGAGCTTGCGAAGCAGTTGGTCGGCGGGATCATCGACATTGTGAAAGATACAGAACTTCGTGTAGTCGATGAGGTCGGCAAAAGGCAGCGCCACAAATCCGCTGATAATCGGGACCGTGCCGACCATTAACGACTGATAGAACCTGAAGGAGCTCGATCCCATGCCGCGTGGGCAGAAGGAGAACCGAGAACGAGCCAACTCAAGAAGAAATGGCCTCATGAGATCGAGGCGTTGCCGAATGTCCTGGATATGCCAGATGGGTTTTGTAACCCTGAAGTTGGTCTTCAGTCCTGGATACGCATGGCTGATGATCCGCTGGCGACCTCCATAGCCGGCTTGGCCGATGAATACGAGGTCTTCCATCTTCTCAATGCGTCTGCACGCGTGAATGAATTCGGTGTCCTGGATGAGTGCCCACTCGAAATCGTGCATCTGGAGCGGGGCCACCACGATGTTGTTGGCCGGCGTATCCGAGTGAATCGGTTGCGCGAGAATCTTGACCGACTGTTGATCGCGATATGCGAACTTGGGATGGTCGTGATTGCTGAAGAAGACGAACTTCGATGCGAAATCTTGGAACTCGGGCGTCACCGCGATGACCTCGTACTCTTCATTGCACCGAACACGATCCAGTCGGCAGTGGATGTAGTCCGCAGACTCAAGGCGATCAGCGATGCTCAAGCGTGATCCATTGTTTGCAAACGGGCGTCCTCGAACAGGGTCCTCCAAGTCTGAACGGTTGCAATTGAAATATGCGATACGCATCACGGACATACACCTCGCCTACACCGTCGTCCCCGAAGAAACTCTGCGTGCTGTCGTGTTACTCATGCCATCCATTACATCATGTGCTGTCACTGAGTCACGGTCAATCAAGCATCTCTCGCGTTTGCAGAACCTGCCTTGTTCGCCGCGGACATTCTGAGTGCGTGGTCGTCGTTATCACTTCCGGGCACGGTGGTCGGGCACTTGCACAGCTTGCATCGGCCGTGGATGAGCGAGACGCCGGCGCAGCCGCAGGCGTCGCACTGGACCGAGACGATGCTCAGCTTCTTGTTCTGGCTGCATGGGGCGCAGTGGCGGCGACGTGCCTAAACGACGATGCGCTGGGCGGGGGTGAGCAGGGATAGCAGGTGCTCGGCGTTGCGGGTGTCGGGTTGGGATTGAGTCAGAGACATGTCAATTTTACGGTTCCTGAGGTAGTGTCCGTCAAGTTGCGCACTTTGATCAAGTGGTCTCCCGCACAACCTTGTCCACATGCCCGCGGACCTGGGCCTCGTCGATCCTGAATGCCCCTTGGATCGGGGCGTCGTTGCCGGAAACATGGTCTTGCATAGTGGTTCTCCAGTGAATGGGGTTTGTCTTGACAACAACACCATCCGCTCGGAGGACCGCTTTTTCAAATCTGCGCATAATTCAGAAACAATGTAGCCGGGCAAGAGCAGATAATGGTCTGTCTCTTCTAACTCTTCCCCCTCTCACCCAGGAGCCCCGTCATGAAGATCCTCGCACTTGATCTTGGCAAACGACGCACTGTGGCCTGTGAGTATCATGGCCAGACCGGCGAACACCAGTTCCACACTATCCCAACGACCGCCACGGCGATCCACGATCTGATCATCTCGGTCGAACCCTCGCGCGTCGTCTTCGAAATCAGCCCCTCCGCAGGCTGGATCGCCGATCTTGTGCGGGGGCTGGGAATCGAATTGCAGGTCGCCAATGCAAACCATCAGGCTTGGCGATGGCGCAGCGCACGCAAGAAGAACGACCGCGTCGATGCGCTCAAGCTCGCCCAGCTCTCGACTATGAACCAACTCGGCCTGGTGCACGTGCCCCAGCGGGAGGTCCGGCAGTGGCGCAGTCTGATCGCCTACCGCCACCAACTGGTCGCCCGGCGGACGCAGATCAAGAACAACATCCGCGCAACCCTGGAGCGCGAGGGCGTCTCGATGCCCGAGGGTGCGAAGGGGTGGTCCCCGGCCTCGATCGACGAGTTGCGAGGAATATCACGTCCGCTGGGCGATGCCGAGCGTGGCGAACTCTGGCGGGTTCTGCTTGGCATGGAACTCGATGCACTGATCAATATCGAGACTTCGATAGAGTCACTGGAGCAGAAGCTCGACGCCCTGGCGGAGGCGGATCGTCGCTGCCGCCTGCTCCGAACGATCCCGGGTGTTGGGCCACGGCTTGCCGAGATGGTAGTGGCGGTTCTGGACGACCCGAAGCGGTTCCACAGCGGCCGGCAGGTCGGGGCGTACGTGGGTCTGACCCCGCGGCAGTTCCAGTCCGGCGACACGAACCGCCAGGGGCGGATCAGCGGCCAAGGGCACAAGCGTTTGCGTGCGTTGCTGGTCGAAGTCAGCTGGATCGGCCTGCGTTACAACCCGTGGATGCGCGAGGTCTACGAGAACGCCCGACGGGGCAGCCCCACCCGAAAGAAGATCGCCATCGTCGCGGCCGCGCGGCGGCTGTTGGTCTGCTGCTGGGCGATGCTCCGAGATCATCAGCCTTGGCGTCCGCCAACGCCCGTCCCGGCGGCTGCTCAGGCCTGAAACGAATCGCCCGCGTTCTTGTTGAACCACGCCGTCAGTCATGAAGACCAGGAAGAGCTTGGCCCGATCGCCATCGACGACAGCCCGGATAACGTCCCGAGCATGACACTCGCAATTCAGGATGGGCGTCGTCGCATTGAACAATGAGGCCACGGATAAGCGCGAAACGTGTCTCGTGGAAACTCGGATAGAAGGATGAGTCGATCCGGTCGAAGCAAAATCCAAACTTCATACTTGACAGCCCGGCTCATAGAAGGACGTTATCGTTCCTGACAGGCTCTGTTACGACCCTCCAAATCTAAACAACCATGAGGTTGTGAACCACGGCTTTGAACATCATTTCCATCTCCCGTCCGACGGATGTTCTTGCTCGGAGATACCCGCCGAGGTTGCGTTTGATCATGCTGAGGGTCGTCTCTACCTGAGCGCGTTGGCCGTAAGGCTTGGCCGAGCCGATCAGCACGTCCAGCGCGTCGTGCAGGTGGCGTTGTGCGATGAGAAACTCAAACGCCCGGCAGAGCGTCGCGGTGCTCGGAACACGCGTCATGCCCAAGCGCTCGCACCAGTCGTTGTCCTTCAAGAGCGCGACGAGGCGTCGATACGTCAGCTTCATGTGCTCACGCAGCACGAGGCAGGCGAACAGCTGCGCAAGCGTGAAGTCGTGACGCGAGAACCTGCTGCGGAACGAAGGGAGAATGGCCAGCGCGAGCTCATGGGCCAGCTTCATCACCGTCCATGGCGATTGAGAGGTCTTCATCCGTTAGGATGTACACAGAACATGCCGAGAGCGCAAATGCACTTACAAGCGCCGAACATCACGAGGGTCGTAACAGAGCCTTCCTGACACTATTTTTTGTGTATCTGCCACACTACTCGCTCCCCCCATTAAATCGTGGATACACGGGCATATCGCCGACATCGTAAAGCGAATCGATGTTAATTGTATCGACAAGAACTCCTGATCGAGATACGATTTCAATCTTCCTACCATCTTTTCTCGCGATAAGATTTCCATCATATCTCGCCATAAATACTACTTTTGAATCATTCCAGACATCGCTTGAACATATTTCTATGGTTGTAACCGCAATGCCAGACCCAATAATCTTCCTTTTAATTAGTAGGCCATCAAGATCAATTATTTTTTCAAGATGAGATGTCTTGGGCGTAGAGTAATTGCTATTAGTTTCCATACATGCTTGGCGGCTGCATGAAGCAGATACAGCACATGTTATAACTAAGAGCACTAGTACGATATATTCATCCATAAATATTAATTACCTCCATTTTGTTGTTCGGCTTGCCGCTCAAGATTATTGCGTAGTTCTTGCAACTTATCAGCTCGATCAAGGTATTGCTTGCTGATCTTTTCGTCAGGGTGACGCGCGCGAACATAAGCACGAGTTAATTCAATACTAACACGACCAATTCGCCAGTCCAGCCGCTTTCGCCTTTCTTCTGTTGATTGGCATGGTACACAGAGATAGCCACATCGCTTATTATAATTTATACCGCCAGCATCATAAGCTCCTTTCGTGGGATCAGTAACAGATTTCCCATCTTTATCTTTGACGGGCCCGTGGGGCTCATCTACGCCCGGCTTTTCCTCCCACGTCCAATTACCACTATCCCCTTCTTTTTTATTTTTCTTTATTTCATCTTCAGTTAATTCATATGCAAAATGGAAGTCTTTGGGTTCATCTTCCGTTGTTTGGATCATGAAGTAAACCCTGCGATAACCATCTGGGCAGTTATTTCCTGCATCCGGGTCCTTAAATCCATACAACGGGTCAGAAGTTAATTTCGCTCTAAAGTTATCACAATCCCATTTCCCATTATTGACTAGATCATTATACCAGCTCGGAATTCCAGGAACTGCCGGGTCATTACATGCCCTCGTTAGGCAGTTGCTTTCGGATATTGGTAGATCTTCAAATGGATTTGGGTCAGGCGATCCAAAAAGTTCTTCCTCAAGGCCTTCAAAACCAAATGGATCTAATCGGCCCCACATCACATGATACGCCGCATACGCATTCATCCCATCTGGATACCCCAGCGGATCGCGTTGGAGGAATCGGCCCAGCAGCGGGTGCAGGACGCGGTTGCGGTTCTGGATCAGGCCGGTCTGGGCGTCGGTTCGCAGG
>JBGSTE010000056.1:0-7266 GCA_041736655.1 Phycisphaeraceae bacterium
GCGCACAACCGCGTGCGGCTCTTTGAAGACTGCTTCGTGCTCGACCTCATCACCACCGGCGACAAGCCCGGCGAGGGCGAGTGTGTCGGCGCGATCACGCACCACCCCAAGTACGGCTTGCAGGTAATCTGGGCCCGCGCGGTGATCCTCGCGGCCGGCGGCTGCGGCAAGGTCTACCGCGAAACAACCAACCCCAACTCGGCTACCGGCGACGGGCTGGCGATGGCGTACCGGGCCGGCGCGGTGATGCAGGACATGGCCTTTGTGCAGTTTCACCCGACGACGTTGTATATCGCCGGCGCATCGCGCGCGCTGATCACCGAGGCGGTGCGCGGCGAGGGCGGCGTGCTGGTGGATAAGGCAGGCTATCGATTCATGCCGGATTACGATGAGCGGGCCGACCTCGCGCCGCGCGATATCGTCTCGCGCAGCATCCTCACGCAGATGGTCAAGACCGGGCACAGCCACGTGTACCTGGACGTTCGGCCCATCGGCATCGAACGCTTCAACGAGCGATTCCCCGGCATCGCGCGATTGCTCAAGCAGTTTGACATCAACCCCGCGACCACGCCGATCCCCGTGCATCCGTCTGCCCACTACATGGTGGGCGGCGTCGCGGTCGACGATCAGACACGCAGCACAATCCCGGGCCTGTACGCCTGCGGTGAGGCGAGTTGCTCGGGCCTGCACGGCGCGAACCGGCTGGCGAGTAACTCCTTACTCGAAGGCCTGGTGTATGGCGAAGTGGCGGGGCGGGTGTGTCTCGAAAGGCTCGGCGACAACGGCGTGGGCGATGCGTCGCTGAGCACGACTCGGCCGTACCGCGTGATCTCGGATATCCGGCCCAGCGACCGCAGCGAGCTGGACCTGGCCGACGTGCGATCGAGCCTGCGCAGCGTGATGTGGCGGCACGTGGGCATCGAGCGCGAGGGCGCACGGCTGAGCGAAGTGCTGGAGATGTTCGACTTCTGGGCCCGCTACACGCTCGACAAGATCTTCGACGAACGCCTGGGCTGGGAGGTCCAGAACCTCCTGACCATCGGCATGCTGATCACGCGTTCCTCCTTGTGGCGCAAGGAAAGCCGCGGCACGCACTACCGGCTGGACTACCCCGAAGCCGAGCCGACGTATCACGTGCATGATCGGTGGAAGATCGGCAGCGACAAGCCGTTGACCTCGCCGGTGGTGGAGTCGGTTAATCATTGAACCCTTTGAGTGCCTGAACGACTATATTCTGAGTCAAAGCCCAGAGCGGTGTGCCTGGTCAGAAGGAATGATGTGCCTTGGTTCACGCAATGAAGACGCCGATCTCCTCTCAACTCCTGTTTCTGCTGGCGGCTTTTCTGGGTGCGGCGGGGCAGTGGCTCTACAAAGCGGGTGCGGATAGTGGTGGCAAGTCGATTACGAGTTATTTTAGCGCGCCGGTGATAGGGGGCATCATCTGCTATACCGCCGTGTTGGTGCTTTTCGTTGCGGCATTTAAGCGTGGTGGTCAGCCGCAGGTTCTCTACCCGATCTATGCCTGCACGTTTATATTTGCAGCAGTGTTCGCATGGTTGCTCAATGGCCAGCCGATACGTCCGGTACACGTGCTGGGGATGGCGCTACTCATCGCGGGCATGTTCTTCATGGGGCGATGAGGATGCGACCGATTCCGAACCCGATACTGTCTGAGCCGGGCGATCGCCGACCGGTCCGTTCGCGTGGCTGGCGATCGATCCGATGGATCGCGGGTGCACTAGCACAGCGTGGCGTGACTCCCAATGCGGTATCACTTTCGAGCATGGTTTTTGCGCTGATCGCCGCCGTACTCATGTTGATTGCCGCGAGGGCTGATGGGCTCGTGTTTTCCATGCTTTGTATCGCAGCGGCAATTTTTATTCAGTTGCGACTGCTGGCCAATGTGCTCGATGGCCTGGTCGCCGATTCAGGCGCACAAGCCACGCTTGCGGGGCGATTGTTCAATGAGTGGCCCGACCGCGTGAGCGATGTGATGATCTTGTCCTCCTTTGGTTGGATGATCGTGGACCCGGCGATGCGGATGCTCGGGGCCTTGGCTGCGTGCCTGGCGGTGATGACTGCTTATACGCGCGAGTTGGGAAGGTGCATTGACGCTCCACAGATGTTTCAAGGTCCGATGGCCAAGCAGCACCGCATGGCGACGCTGACCATTGCGCTCATCGTGATGGCGGCTTGGCCGGGCTCTGCCGAAAGGATCGCTACCGTTGCAGATCGAGTGATCGCATTACCTGCGATAACGTTGTTGGTCGTCATCATGGGCTGTACGCTCACGATCTACCGCCGCCTGCGGGCCCTGCACCGTTTTGCCTTCGACAACAAGGCTCAACGCCATGACACCTACTGAACGACTTTTCGATTTCAGTCACGCCTTGGATGACCGCGTGACCGTGGTGACCCTCCTGATCATCGGCTCGGTGCTGTTATTTGTGCCGATGCTCGCGTTGCTACTGCGCATGTCGAGGCTCATCACTTCAGCACTCAGCAGAGAGCTATGGGTCCGTACCGCCTCGTGGGCGGTGATCGTCGTGCTGGTGGTTGGTCCGATTCTGCTCGGGGCGTTCTGGGCTATCCTGGTGATCTTTGCGCTGGCGGTTGGCGGTTATATTGAGTACGCACGCATCACGGGCCTTTTCCGCCAACGAAGCGTGTCATGGGCGGTCTTGATTGGGATCACCATGGTGTTTTTTGCGGTACTTGATCACTGGTATGGCATGTTTGTCGCGATGATCCCGCTGGGGGTTGTGGCGATCGCTGCCATTGCATTGATCGGCGACGATCCGCGTGGCTATGTTCAGCGTGTTGCGCTCGGGATTCTGGGCTATCTGCTCTTTGCCGGGTGCCTGGGCCACCTCGCCTACTTCGGCAACAGCACCTACTTCCGACCGCTCCTGCTGCTGGTGCTGACCGCAACCGCACTGAACGATGTCTTCGCTTATGCCTGTGGAAAGCTCTTTGGCCGCCGCAAACTGTGCCCCAACACCAGCCCCAACAAAACCGTCGCAGGGGCTGTCGGCGCATTGCTGCTCACAACGATCTGCGTGACACTACTGGGTCGCCCGTTACTTGATCATGCACCAGGGTTGACAATCGTGCATCTTGCCTTCGGCGGGATGATCCTCAGCCTCTGCGGGCAACTTGGCGACCTGATGCTCTCCTCCATCAAGCGTGATGTCGGCATCAAAGACACCGGAGTCATTATCCCCGGCCACGGAGGGCTGCTCGATCGACTCGACAGCCTCTTGCTCACCGCGCCGGCTAGTTTCCACTTCGTCGGGTACTTTGTTGGCGTTGGGTTAGACCAGCAGACACGCTTGATTAGTGGAGCATGACATGGACCCATTCGACCTCCAGTATGCGCGCGATATCGACGTGCCGCTTTTCGATCGATCGGCCTCGATCAGACGAGAGCCCAGCATCCTCGACGCAGTGATTCAACCTATCGCGGCTGCGCTGATTCGCACCTGGATGCGCGTCTTTCACCGGATGCAAATCGTCAACATCGAGAATCTCCCCAAGGACCCGCCTTATGTGCTGGTCGCCAATCACACCAGCCATTTGGATACGCTTGCGATGATGAGTGCGTTGCCACGCAACGCACGTCATTGCGCGCACCCACTCGCGGCGCATGACACGTTTTATACATCTCACGCCCGTGCGATATTGGCAGCAAAACTGATCAACGCGCTTCCGGTTCGCCGAAGCAGAGCCGACAGTCACGCACTGGATACCCTGCGCAGCCGACTCGTCGAAGATCGCGAGGTACTGATCATCTACCCCGAGGGAACCCGTAGCGATGGGCAATTCATACGACCCTTCCTGCCGGGCATCGGCCGATTGGTTGCGGGTACCACAGTGCCGGTGGTACCGTGCCGTCTGAATGGGTGCGCGTCGGCGATGCCCAAGGGGCGATGGCTGCCTCGTACAAGTAAAATCACGCTGCAAATCGGTAAGTCAATTATCTTTGCAGATCAGCCCGAGACAAAGCAGGCCTCCCAGTACATTGCTGAAACGCTACATGATGCGGTAGTGTCGCTTTAAGTTAGTGATACGCATCCTGTTTAATTCTCTCGCGTCTGCGTAGCTCCGGGCGGAAGCCAGGAGCCGTGATGACCGAGCAATTTTGGCGTTATTGCTTACATAACACCGCTGCTCCTGGCTTCCGCCGGGAGCTATGTCAATGCAGCACGCATACGAATTAAAAGAGATGCGTGTAAGCCACGAATAGAACAATTTCAGACTGCGTCCGATGGCTGACAGTCATATCTGCCCCACTTGAATTGCAAAAAGACTCAATCTTTATCACCCAGACATCGCTTCGGCCAGCGTCTGGTCCGTACTCTGTGCATCGACCGCGCGGCAGCACGTGGTTAGCCGTTCCGCCCAGCCGCGGAGGCGTGCTTGCCAGGCTTCGCGCAAGAGGCCAGAGGGCGTCAACTGCGCAAACTCCTCGCACAAGAGGATCATGCGCAGCAGGTGACGGAAGACCACGCCTTCCTGCTGGGCGAGTTCTTTGGCGCTGATGAACTTGTAGAAGTCGCCGTGATAAGTCTCTAAGAGCTCGCCGGCACACCACACGGCGGTGACGGGGTTGTGGCCGGTGCAGTCGACGCTGGCCTCGAAGAGCATCGCGAGTTTCTCGGCCAGCGGCGGGGCGAAGCGTCGCTCGGCGGGCGAGAGGTCGTCCTGTTCGGAAGGGTAGAGTTCTTCCTGCGTCGCGATCCCACGCTGGATCAGTTCGGGGTCCACGATCTCCAGCGCCAGCGTGCCCGGCGGCAATCGATGGGGGGGTGGTACGCGCACGCGACGCGCCACCGACCCGGGCATTTCCAGCAGACTCTCAAGCACCTGCAACTGTTCGAGTTCATCGGCCAGGCCAAGATGATCCAAGAGGTACGCACCGTAGAGCGGGTTGACCGCGCGGAAGATCAACAACTGCGCCAGCTTGGGCGTTTCGACGCCGAACTTCGGCTGATAGTCTGCGAGGCGCAGTGAGCCAGTTGATTCATCTTGCGTATTGCTATTTTTCTGCTTGTTTTTCTGTTTTTTCTGTTCTTCTGATTGGCTGCTCATGACCCCGCCGATGCCGGTGCCCAGGCCCAAGTTGGCTAGGAGATCCGCAGGGTTGTGCGTTGCCTGCCCTTTTGCATCGGAATCTGCGCGTGATTCGCGCTGACCCAGCGGTGCCGGCGGGGCGGGCTCAAGCTCGATGAACCCGCCGTCGTGCAGCGTGACGAGCATGCGGGTCAAAAGCTTCTGCTGCGACTCGATCAGGTTCGGCGGCAGCAGGCGCTTACTCACCGCGTCGCGCAGGTGCGACAGGTCCTTATCCGCATCGAGCATATACGCCAAGAGACGCCAGGGCAGCCGGCCCTTACTTTCGAGTTTGCCCGGCGGGGCGTCGCGCAGCTTCTCGAACTGCGCCAGCGTCCAGTACGTTTCACCCTCGCGCCGGCGCGGCGTCTTCTTCTCCATCTGCTTGCGCTTCTTCATCAGCACCGGGTCTTTGGTGTCGGCCGGGATCTGCTCGATCTTCATCTTGTGCTTGGCGATGCGGACATCGTCCTCATGCGCCAGCGCGAACACGTGGCCCTGCGTGTCGAACTGCGGTCGGCCGGCCCGGCCGAACATCTGGTGGGCGCTGCTCGGATCGATCAGCTTCTTATTCGCCGGCGGGCCCTTGACCAGCGACGTCAGCACCACCGAACGGGCGGGCAGGTTCATCCCGGCCGCGAGCGTCTCGGTGCAGACGCAGATCGACAGCAGTTTTTGTTGAAAGAGGTCTTCGACCAGCCGCCGCCACTTGGGCAAGAGTCCCGCGTGGTGTACACCGACGCCGCGCATCAGCAGGCGCTTAAGCCGGTTGCCCGCGCCCTGGCTGAGGTCGACTTCATCGAGTATTGCAGCAAGCTCTTCCTGCTGTCCTTCGCGCAGCATGTCACGGCCGCGCAACTGCTCCGCCACATCCCAGCACATCGCGCGGTCAAAGCAGAACACCAGGGCCGGCGTCTTGGTCGTTTCATCCGTGCCCTGGCACATCGCCGCCAAGTGATCGGCCAGCAATTCATCGCCGACCCAGTGAAACTCCAGCGGGATCTTGCGGTCGGTACTTTGCACGAGCGTGATGTCCCGGCCGTGCGATCGGCGGAGCCAACTGACAAACTCGTAGGCGTTACCCACCGTTGCCGAGAGCAGCATCAGCCTCACGTGCGGCGGCAGCAGGCCCAGCGACAATTCCCACACGACGCCACGCTCGGGGTCGTTAAACGAGTGGAACTCGTCCATCACCACCGAGCCGACCTGTGCAAAGCCGAACTCTCCCGGGTGCAGCAGGCGGTTAAACAAGATCTCGGCCACGACGACCCGCACGATCGCATCGGGGTTGACGCTGCGGTTGCCGGTGACCAGGCCCACGCTTGAACGCGGGAAGCCCCAACGCTGAGCCGAGGCGGACAGCTCTTCATACTTCTGCTCGGTCAGCGCGATCAGCGGCGTGGTGTAGTACATCGGCCGACCGGTCTTGAGCGCCTCGAACACCGCGGCCTCGGCCACGAGCGTCTTACCCGTACCCGTTGGCGCGCACAGCAGCACACCCTGCTCGCACTCGCCCCAGGCCAGGAGCGCCCGCTCCTGCACCGGGTAAGGCTCAAAGGGCAGTTGTTCGAGATACTCCAGCAGCAATAACTCACGGTCAGGCATGGGCGGAGGATAGCCTGCAATGAGTCGGTCGACAGGCAATGAAAGGCGAATTGAACCGCCAAGACGCCGAGGCGCCAAGGAAGGCAACGTCCTAATCACGGTGAACACGGGTCGCAAGTGAACTGAACGATCGCTGGGCTTGCTGCGCACCAATTCCTTCATTGCCTTTTGCCTTACTTGGCGCCTTGGCGTCTTGGCGGTTCAAAACCGCAGAAAAAAACTTCATGCTTGCACCAATCAAAACCCGAACTATGATATACGCACTCTGTTAGGGTATGCCATCATGCTCCGCGAACTGCACATCCAGAACCTTGCCGTCATTCAGGAAGCCTCGATCCAGCTCGGGCCGGGGTTGAACGTCTTCACCGGCCAGACCGGCGCGGGTAAGAGCCTGGTGCTCGGGGCCATCGAGTCGGTGCTCGGCCTGCGTAAGGCGACCGCCAAAATGATCCGCCCCGGTGCCGACCAGGCCCGCGTCAGTTGCGTCTTTGAGATGCAGGACACCCAGGCCGCCGAGTCCGTCGGGCTCGCGCTGGACCTGGACCTCCT
>JBGSTE010000092.1:0-3400 GCA_041736655.1 Phycisphaeraceae bacterium
GTGTGCCTGATGTGACGCGTCTGATCGACCGCCTGATCGAGGCGGGCCTGGTCGAGCGTGACCGGGCCGAGGAAGACCGCCGGGTCGTGCTCGCAAGGATCACGACGCAGGGCCTGGCGCTGCTGCGTCGGCTGGACAAGCCCGTGCTCGACCTGCACACCCAGACGCTGGGCCACCTCAGCCGGGCCGAGCTGCAGCAACTTAGTTACCTGCTCGCAAAGGCACGGGACCGTGGCTGATCCTGATCGGCCACAACGGTATTGTTTTAACAAAATACTTGTTGGAACAAATAAATGGATCACGCAGTTAGACCTTTGAACCCTGAACCCCAACAAGGAGCCTCATCATGCCAACACAAAACGTACGCATCAACGAACTGCTCGACTACATCCGTAACGGCCGGATCATGGAGGCCATGAAGGAGTTTTATGCCGACGACGTCGTCATGCAGGAGCCGGCCTACGGCAAGACGGTCGGCCTTGCGGCGAACCTTAAGCGTGAACAGAAGTTTGTGGATTCGGTCAAGGCGTTCAAGTCCTTTGAGACCCCGGCCGTCGCCGTCGGTGACGGCGTGTCGCTCTACGAAAACGCGATGGACTGGACCGATGTCGACGGCAACGAGATCCATATCGAACAGGTCGCGGTGCAGAAGTGGAAGGACGGCAAGATCGTCCATGAGCGCTTTTATTACGCGACCAACTGAGTATCTATCAAGCAGTAAAACATAGATCGGAGACACACCATGACAACGACCCATGACATCGAGATCCGCCGGGGCACGGAGCGCGGGCGTACCCGCATCGGCTGGCTGGATAGTGCGCACTCGTTTTCGTTTGGCCGGTACTACGACCCGGGCCGAATGGGCTATCGCTCGCTGCGGGTGATCAATGACGATGTGATCAAGCCCGGCGCGGGCTTCGGCGAGCACGGCCACGACAACATGGAGATCATCACGTGGATGCTCAAGGGCGCGCTGCGTCACGGCGACTCGCTGGCCAACAGCCGGGAACTCAAGCCCGGCGAGGTGCAGGTCATGTCGGCCGGCACGGGCATCCGCCACAGCGAGATCAACGCGAGCGCCGATGAGCCGGCCCACCTGATCCAGGTCTGGATCGAGCCCACGAGCCAGGGCATCGCGCCGCGCTATGACCAGGCGACGATCGCGACTCACGTGCGTCGCAACCGCTTTGCGGCCATCGCTTCGGGTCGTAAGGAGGACATCGCGGCCGGCGCGTTGCCGATCCATCAGGACGCAGCCGTTGCGGTGGCGGACCTCGATGCCCAAGCGACCGCGACCTATGCGTTAAGTAGCGGCCGAAGCGCCTACGTGCACGTGGCAACAGGTAAGGTCGACCTGTCGGGTCATACGCTTGAAGCGGGCGACGCAGCGATCATTGAAAGGCCCGGCGAGATCGTGGTGAAGAGTGTCGAGGCGTCGCAGGTGATGTTGTTTGATCTTGTGGAGTAGTTAGGAGATAGGAGAAAGTAGGGCAAGGCACGCTGATGAGTTGCCAGCTCCCAACTCCCAACTCCCAACTCCTATCTCCTATCTCCGCTTAACAAAAAACGGCGAGCCCGGCTGTGTCGCTTTCGCGGCGTAGCCGGGCCCGTCTCGTTATTCCGCCGGGGCATCAAAGCCCGTCGCGGGTTCCGTGTGGTTTGCAGGGATCAGGTGGCAGGTGTCGGGTAGCAGGTAGCAGGTGTCGGGGAAGAAGGTGCAGATCGTAATTGCCTCAGGCGGACTCTTTGTGGTCGCGGGCCTTGGCGATCAGTTCGTCACTGATTTCGGGCATCGGGAAGTGTTGCTTGAGGAATTTCTGGATCTGATCGGACTCGGCGATGCGGAAGTACACGACCTTGTCCAGGCGGTTGGTCGCGAAGGTCACCGCGCGGGCCAGTCGGCGTCGCGATGCGGCCATGAGCAACTCGCCGGTGGGCTCAAAGGCCACGGGGAGGATTTCGAACTGCCAGGCCTGCCGGCGGTTGATCATCCGCAGGGCCCGGTCGTCGAAGTGCTGTTCGGTCAGGTCGATGGTGCCGGTGAAGCGGTGGTACTGCTCGATCCAGGCGTTCTCAATGGACTCGAGGGTGACATCGAACATGCGTTCGGCCAGTACGCCGAAGGGCAGGTGCAGTTTTTTCTGGGCCTGCACGATCTCGAAGACCTGCTGTTCGCTGAGCACGCCCTGTTCGACAAGGATTTCGCCGATGCGGATCGGTCGCGGGTCGTTGTGCTCGGTCACGCGTGAGTCTCCATCAGGCCGGGGGAGGCGGGTTGGCCTAGAGAGGAGATCGGCCGGATGGGCCGGCGGGTTTATCGCGTGTTAAGGATGAATAAGTGTGTAACAGGCTATCGCTACACCAGCGGTGTTATTCAGCGGGTGTTTCTTCGATCGGCGTTTCTTCTTCCACCTGCTCCGCCTCCAGCATCACGATTTTTTCGACCTCGATAACCTGCAGTTTGAGCGTGCGGTTGTAGTTGGTCTGGCCCACGACGCCGACCAGGCGGTTGAGCATCGCGCCGATGTTGATCTCATCGCTGGGCGCCACGTACGCGAGGGTTCGGCCAGACGGGGCGGCATCAACCACGCGGTACAAGAGCGGCAGCGAGTTGCCGTCGTACACCGTCGAGGGCATCAAGAGGCCCACCGCGGTGAACTGCTTGGGCGAATCGTCCTCGTCCACCGGCTCGGGCACGACGGTGCGGGCGTGGTCGGTCTTCTCCGCGGCTTCGGCCCGCTTGAGCGTGTCGAGGATCTCCTGGCGACGCTCGATCGTGCGAAGGCGCACGGCGATGATCTGCTGGTCCACGCTCGGAAGGTCCGGCGTCTTGGCAACTTCCTGATAAGCCCCGGCCATCTTGTCCAGCGGCTGCTCCGTCACCGGCAGGCTGAAGTACGGCAGCAGCTTCATTTCCAAAGCCTTAAGCGCCTCGGACCGCGCGGGTGTCTCCACTTGAACCTGCGGCGCTGCCGGCCAGCCATCGACGGTCGCGGGCTTAGGCTCGGTGGTCACCGGATCAGGCTTCACAGGCTCGGGCTTGACGGGCTCGGGCGTCACCGGGTCGGGCTTGACCGGTTCCGGGGTCACCTCTACCGGCTTGACCGGCTCGGGCGTCACCGGGTCGGGCGATGTTTCCACGGGCGGCACCGGCGTGACCGGATCGGGCTTGATCGGGGTCGTTTGCTTCGGGTCGGTGTTCGGCGTGGTCTTGGGCTCTTCTCCAGCCGCTTCCAGGTCGTCCTTCGTTGCCACGCGCAGCACGCCGGCGGGGATGAAGACAAAGGCGTCGGTCGGCGAGATGATCTTGTAGTACGTGCCTTCTTCGGCCAGGATCGTGACCTTGTCGCCCTTACTCAGGAGGCCCTGGCCCTTGTAGCTCTCGCCGGGGCCGCGGAGG
>JBGSTE010000094.1:0-15330 GCA_041736655.1 Phycisphaeraceae bacterium
TCTGCCGGTCGCTGTTCAACTTCGCGATCAAGCGCCGACACATGCCGCCCTACGCCGAGAACCCGTTCTCGGTGATCGAGATCGACCGTATCCCGGTGGAAGACGCGACGCCGTTCACCGACCTGTCACCCGAAAAGGAGCTAGCGTTCCTGGAGTCCTGCGATGACTGGCAGTTCCCGATCTTCGCGACGCTGTTACTGACCGGGCTGCGGCCGGGCGAGTTGACCCACCTGCTGCTGCCTCACGATGTCAATCTCAAAGAGCGGTGTATCCAGGTGCGCAACAAACCCAAGCTCGGCTGGCAGGTCAAGACGCGAAACGAACGACGAGTCCCGCTCATGCCTGAACTCGCGGAACTGCTTCGCATCCACATCGGCGATCGCCAGACCGGGCCGGTGTTCCAGCGGCGGCGTTTTGATGAATCGATCAAGCCTGAGCTGGGCGGCTTCGGTGAAGCTGAATTAGAAGCAGAGTTGGCACGACGAGTCGACGGTGCGGGTACCCGTGACCACCGCCATGCCGTGTTCCAACGCGGTGGCGGCGATCAAACCGTCTGCCTGGCCGAGGGTGATGCACTTGTGGGCGCACTGGTCCGTCAGCCTGCCCCAGCGCACCGCGATGTTCCGATCGATGGGAAGCACGCGGGAGGCGAAGAGCTTCTTCGTGTCCGCGAGCCAGGCCTCTAGCTGTGACTGGCCTCGGAGACGATGTTGGTGTCGAAGATGACCCTCACAGGTCAACCTCACACATCGGTGCAGGTTCGCGCTACAGTGTCATTGGGCGCTGAAAACCGGCCACCTCGGGGCGATTCCAAAACCGGCCACTCATGAAGGGGTTTGTTGTCGTAGGTTCACTAGCTGTCCCCCTGGAGACCTTCGATGGCGAATCAATTGCGAGTGGCCCAGATTCATAGCATTATGACGTTGTATGAGCGTGGCTGGTCCTGTCGGCGGATCGCCCGGGAGCTTGGCGTCCATCGTGAGACGGTGGCCCGGCACGTGCGCCTTGGTGGTAGTGATCCGCCTGGTTCAAAACCGGCCACAGCGCCCACCGGTAGTATTGAGGTCAGCTGCCCAAAACCGGCCAAATCGCCCGCCGGGGATTTCAAGGATGCGGGTCCGATGGCGACATTAGAGCGTTTTCCGTAGCTATGCATTCGTCCCTGAAGAACCCTCACCCCGCCGCGTGCCATGACTCGGATGTGGGTCGGCGGAACAGATCAACACTTGGGCATCGCCCGATCGTCGACAGTCGCATCGTGCAGATCGCCCATGCCGTCCATGGCCACCTGCGCATTGCCGGCACACCCCGCAGCGCGCAGCACCCACACCGCTTTAGGCCGGCCAGCAGTTTCCGCAGGTTCAGCCCCATCGCCGCGGCCAATGCGTTGATCGCGTCGCCCCGTTCGCCCTTGAGATGGCACCGGTTCATGCGGTGCCCGTCAGCACCCGGCAGCCCAGCGCCCCGCAGCGTCGCGGTCACCTTGCTCCCGAACTCGTACGGCGGGTGGCCGAGCATCGGAACATCGAATCCACGCCAAACTGCCAATGCATTTTATCACGGCATTGCACGCGGCCGCCCGCGCCCGCGCGTCGTGCTCGTCAGGTCGTGCTCCGCTATGATCTTCGCCGACCAGCGGTCGCTGCCGCAGGGCCGGCTCTTCATGACCGCCTGCCACAGCGCCTCCAGCCGTGTGCCACCTCGCGGGTCTCAGCCCGCTTGGTGCCAAACGCCAGCAACGAGCCCATCACGATTTGCACCCAGCGTCCTGATAGACGCTGCGTGTCGTGTGCATGATGAAGTGAGCATGCAACCGTAGCCGCCGCGTAACACGCGGGGGTCGAGCCATGCAAATCGTTGCGTGAATCAACCTGAAAGACCCGAGCGCAAGCGTGTCACCCTTGAACCCCCGGGCGTTGCCCGGCGGCTACGGCCATCGCTCTCGCGCTTTTATTAAATGGGATGCATATAACTGCACGCCGACGTCCGAACGCTCAATCGCCTGAGAGCGCGTATGAGAAAGAATTGTATGGGAGGGCGAGGCTCCCGCCGAGCCGCAAGTTGCAGATGATTCACGGCTCGGCAGGAGCCTCGCCCTTCCGAAAAGTCCGCTTCGCACACACGTTCTGAGCCAGCACCACCTCGAAGGCCGCGATTCGCCATCCTTGCGAACGATCATCCGCCGTCCGACCGCCCGGTTCAGGACGTGGTAACAATAACCCGCAACATCAAACCCGGCACACTCGGCCCATCCTCAGACCCTACCCCAACAGGCATCACGCATCAATCATGGTCTCCGACACCATGGGGTTCCCCATCAAGAAGAGTGACGTAACCGCCGCGTCACCACGCGGGGGCGACCCGACAAGGTAATAACAGGGACCGTCCCTTTTTCTGCAAACGTGGTCGCTGCGCGAGATGCAAGAACGATGAGCCCTTGGTGCGGTGCAACGCCGACCCCCATCGGGACAAGAGGACAAGGCAGAGGTTCGCGAAATGATGTCATTGGCTAAGCCCGTAGAACCCCCCAGGGCCACAGAGCCCGTGTTCCAGACTGGGGCCAAGCCGCAACCGTGAACTGGGCCCGCGCAAGAGAAGTAAGCGTGAGAACTCGAATAGGAGGTTGGACCATCATGCCGACGAACCAAGCCAACGCCCGCTTGACAGACCCGGCTTCATAGGAGGGCTCGCGGACTCGTCCCCGGCCACCCGCCGTCACTTGGGGGGAAGCTCAATGTAAAAAGAATCCAAAACCATCATAACATGATCATAGTTAAATGAGGTCGTCATAACTACCATTACATCTCCCCATCGATCCACTTGCTTTACACAAGTCCATCTGTTTTCGGCCGGCGCATCCAATTCAAGAATCGACCAATCTCCATGTGTTTTGATTGGATTATTAAATCTCTTCACTAATACATCCAGATCGCTTTTCCCACGATAAAATCCATTTTGCTCCTGTTGTGCCAAGATAGAAATATACTCGTCTCGATTTTGATTATAAATCAACAATCGGTCATAATCAACTTTCCCCTCGTTGCCAAGACCAGTTCGACTCCCGGAACGACTATAGTCTTCATCTAATGCAAGCGCAATTGGCAAAGCTTTAGGCAAAACAAAAGGCTGGATGGCATGGCCATGAAAATCAATATGGCTATCTGGATGCCACTCCAGATCACAAGTTTCGCACGTAGTCGTACATCCCATAATGATGGACGCGTAAAAAATCAGGAGAGTCATCACTTTAACATTCATCTCAGTTCTTCCTTTACTATCTTACAGTACAGTTAGGAAATTTTGCTTGAATAATTCGTACCGCGTCCTTCTTAACATTATCTTCGATGTTGCTGACCCAATCTTTGATCTCATCGATTTGATCTTGAACTTCTTTGGGGATATCATTTTTTGTTAAATCTTCAACCATGAAACCTCTAACTTGAATCTGGTTTTCGTACTCGAAATCTTCTAACACATCTTCATGGTCAAATTGTGATCGGCCTCGTCCTTGAGGACAAGCGTCCACTTGTTTGCATTCATATCTCCGATACTCGATATCATAATCGAGTTCCACTTCTGCGCCTTGCACAATGAATGAAGCAGTTGTAACTGTAATTGCTATGGCAGCGCCAAGACCACTACTAGTGATCAATCTCGATAGCGATTTAATTGTTTTTGCCGCTCCTGCAGGATCGACAATTGGGATTGGAGCACCCCCTGTCAGTAGATTGAATTCGTCCAACTCCAAATTAATTGGAAATACGAAGATAGTGCAATCGCCTACGTTACACCTACATGAATCAGCTTCAGCGCACTTATCCTTTTGATCTGAATGATCTTGATAAGATTCACTAACTAATCCAACTGGATCCACCCCACCCCACATCACATGATACCCCGCATACGCGTTCATGCCGTCGGGGTAGCCGAGGGGGTCGCGTTGGAGGAATCGGCCGGTGAGGGGGTCGAGGATGCGGTGGCGGTTTTCGATCAGGCCGGTCTCTTGGTCGTGCAAGAGGCCCTGGAAGCCGCGGTTGTTGGCGTAGGCGGAGGTGCTGCCGGTGGTGGCGAAGGTGGTGGGGTTCATGACGCTCCGCTGGCCGTAGGGGCTGTAGCGGTAGCGTTCGAGGGGCGAGCCTTGGTTATTTAAGAGCGCAATGACGCTAAAGCTTGCGTCGTAGAGGTAGTACTGTTCGCCGTCGTTGCCTTCGGCAAGATTATTGTCGGTGTCGCTGTCGTACCAGCGCATGACCAGGGCGTCGATATAGTTCGTGTCGTACACAAACTGCTCCAGCGGGTTGCTGCTGGCTTCGAGGCGGACTTCGATGACTTGCCAGCTTTCATTATGATAGTAGTCGTAGTCGTCTGTGACAACTGTTTTCTGGATACGTCGGCCCAGGCCGTCGTATTCGTAGGTGGCGATCGTGTCGGGGCTCCCGGCGTTGTCGGTCACCTTGACCAGGCGGTTCCAGGCGTCGTAGGTCATGAGTTGGGCGGAGGCGTCGGTGGTCAGGTCGTCCGGGTCGGCCCGCTTGGTCATGTTGCCGGAGGCGTCGTAGGTCGGGTCGATCCAGTTGGGCGTGCCCCCGGAAGCGGCGATGGCGGTGATTTCGTTGGCGTTGTTGGCGGTGCGGGTTTGCTGGAGTTCGTAGCCGTCGCCAGTGCCGGCGATGTTGTCGTCGTCGACGTCGAAGGCATCCCAGTTGCCCAGTTGGTCCAGGGTCCATTTCTGTTCGAAGGAGCCGTTGCTGGAAAGCGACGGCGTGCCGGTGGTGGTGACGTTGCCGAGCTGGTAGTTGTCCAAACGCGAGAGGTCGTCCTGGCCGTAGAGCTCGTCGAGGTGGGCGCTTGCGGCGGCGGCGGTGACGTCTTCGCGGTAGATGCGGTTGGAGCCCGCGTCGTAGCCGTAGTTGAGCTCTGCGACGGCGGTGGAGGCGGCGGCGTACTTCATCTGGGCAATTCGGCCGAAGCGGTCGTAGCCGTCGTCGGAGGCGAGAGAGAGCCAGGGACTACGTACAACGTCGGTTCCGCCGTTGTCGCTCATCTTGTCGAAGCCGCGGTAGCTGGCCCGGCCCTGAGGTGAGGATTGGGCAAAGTAAAGCCGGTTGCCGCCTTCGTGCAGGGAGTAGACACGGTTGAGGCGTTCGTAGATGGCATCGGCGTTGGAGAGATATCCAAAGGTCAGCACGCGGCCATCGGGATAGGTCATGGTACTGAGTCGCGCACCATCGCTATAGATCGACGAGGTGGCATCGAGGTCGTAGCCGTACTGGACTTTGGGCGAGGTGGAGGTGTTGACCGCGCCAGCGTGGTTCTGGTAGCTGGTGGTGATCTGGCCCAGGTCGTTGTAGGCGTACTGGACCTCGTTGACGGGGGTTGGGGAAGACGAGACGGTGCCGTCGGAGGTGGCGTAGCTGCTTACTTTTTCTACTCGGGCAAGGTCATCATAGGCGTATTCGATCGACTTGATCGTTCCGTCAACAGTCTCTCCGCCGTTGAGGCTCGACAAGTCGGCACCCATGTACCGCAGCTGTCGACGATCGCTCGTGTAGGCGTAGGTCATGACGACCCCGCGCTGATCAGTGCGGGTGTTGATGGAGCCGTCGATGTGGTAGGTGATCTTGATCTGATCGGTCCCGGACGAGGTGGTATCGGCCGAGTCGGGATAGATGATGTTGGTGGCGCGTGAAGCAGAGACGGCGTCTTCGTAGAGGTAGGTTGTGTTCTGGGCGATGGCGGAGGAGCCGTTGTAGGCGGTCTGCTTGGTGACGTTGTTCAGGCCGTCGTAGGTGATGGCGGTGACGCGGTCCTGGACGTTGTTGGTGCCGCCGCCGATGTTGGTGGTGGGCAGCACGAAGTCCTCGTGGTTTTCCGCGACGGCGACGGTGCGTCCCAAGTCGTCAAAGAAGGTCTTGGTGTCAATTGTCTTTAGGTCGGTACCGCTCCCCTGATCGTTGAAGCCGGTGGCGGAGGTGACGAGGTTGCGTCGGCCGGTTACGGTGTCGTAGGCGAAGGTGGTGAGGAGGGCCTGGCGTGCTTCGACGTTGGCGTCGGTGAAGGCGGGGGCGGTACCGAAGGCGTAGGTGGGTTCTACACCATAGAGCCAGCCGGTGGAGGGGTTGGCCGGCGTCGTTTTATCCATGCCGGTGCCGTGATTAATGACGGCGGAGGGTCGGCGGGTGGTGTCGTAATAGGTGTAAGCATAGGTGACGACATAGTCGTCATCGTTGTCAAAATCCACGCCGATCCGCAGATCAACGCCCCCTGCGGTCTGGTTCTCGTTGAAGGGTGCCATCTCCACGTTGTAGGAGCGTGTCTGCAGGCCGGTGTCCAGACCCGTGTTGTCGGTGAACTCGGTGTGGGAGATGGTATAGACGAAGTCGTCGCCGCCGTCCATCTCAGAAAAATCGGGGTTGGGGACGGAGGCGCGATAGTTAAACGCGCCGCTGGTGTAGTAGCTGCCGCCCTCGCCTACAAGCTTGGCGACGGTGCGGGTTTGATACTGCCGGCCCAGGCCGTCGTAGGCGATCTCGGTGGCGGCCTGATACTTGGGGGCAACGGCGACGGTACGGCTGTTCTTGTCGTAGTAGGTGTTGGTTTCGAACCAGTTGCCATCTGAGCCGTCGGACTTAGCAATCGTATAAGACCTGGATCGGTAGGGGCGGCCCAGATTGTCGTAGTCGGTCGTTGATAAGGCGCGGCGGTTGGTCTCGGTACCGCCGTTGGCATAATTCGTGTAGCCGTCACCCGTCAGCACGTTTGTATCCCAAGACCAGTCGTCGTCGTAGACTGCGCTGGCGGTGACACGGCCGTCCCATCGCACGTCCTGTACGGAATAGGGGCCCTTGTCAGTCTGAACTCCGCTGCTGTAATACAGAGGCACGACAGCGCGCAAGTGACCTCGATAGGTGCGGTGGTAGTTGACACCGGTATAGTCGTTGACACCGTTGCCGTGGAAGCTGAGCGACTGAGTCAGGTGGCCATCACCGACGCTGCCGCCGTCGTAGGTGGATTGGGAGAGCGTGGCGAGGGTCGGGTAGACATCATAGTCCGATGTCATATCGCTTCCAGTACCAGAAGCAGGAGAAACTCCAGCTTCGGTTTTCGTCACTCGATCCAGGAAATAATTTTCGTAGGTGACCTTGGTTACCTGCTCGACACCAGATGCTGTCGATGTACCGCTGACGGTCTGGATGGTGTACTGCCGACGACCGACGGGGTCATACTGATAAATGGTTGCACTGTAATTAGTGCTAAGGCTACCCGTTCCAGACGGGATGTCATGGTAATTGCGTTGGGAGAGTGTACGCCCGCTGACCTTGTCTAACTGATAGGTTGTCAGCGAGACATAGTGAGTTTGGTTGGTCCCGCCTGACAAGCCGGTCGGGAGGTTACTGCCGTTCACGGCGGTGCGGTCCGGATCGACGGCATAGGTTGCTTGAACCACCCCCGCAGCATTCATATCCGTCACTTGGATCGGAAGCCGGGGCTTGTGGTTTGTGCTGTCCCAGTTTGGGAAAATGAGTGTCTGCCAGTACGTATAAACAATATAGGTGACTTCATCGACGTCGTCGGTTGAGGGCGTCTGATTGACACGCTTGAATGTTCGGCCCTGGTCATCGAAATAGTTCTTCGAGACCATTTGAATATTGTCGTTATCAATGCTCTCAAAATCGGTCGGGATGGTGTGTTGATCGCCTGCGGTAGCAGGGTCCGCATCCCATGAGATCCATTCGCCGGCCGACCCATCTTCTAATTCCGTTGGAAGTTCATCAGTCTCAACATCTTGCATCACGTAGGCCAATCCGCCGGTTTCGGGGTGGTAGCTACGGTAAGTGACGTTGCCTTCTCCGTCCTTAGTCCAACGCAATCGGCCCAGTGAATCGTAGTACTCGTAAGTTGATGTCGGCGATCCTGACCCGTTCTGCCCTGATGCTATTGTCGGCATCGTGACTTTTCGTTTTTTGATAGTGGTGTCGCCCACACTGCCAGATAATGGATCCCAGAATGTGTATTCAATCGTGGTGGCAATTCCGTTCAACGAGGGGTCTGACGAATCCGCAACTTTATCGGGATAGACACGCGTTTCAATCGGGAGGTGAGAAGGCTTAGACGCAGTACCATCACCGTATTTGGTGTAGCTGAGATAGTAGGCGGCATTCGTGTTATCACCTTTTCGCACCAGCGTTGCTGACCGACGTCCATGCTTATTATAGACAGGCGTGACAGTGTCGTCGTACTCATACTCATAAACATAGACTAAGCCGGTTGCATCGTTCAGCGTGTCAGCGTCGTTGGTGCCCGTTGTTGGGTCCAGGAACTGCTTGATCTTCGTATTGCTGTCCACACCAGTATGCGCCGACGGCATGCGAGACTCGGCCACACGATCTAGATTCCGGTTGCCACTCGATGAGCCATTATCGAGTCCTAGAATATTCGATTCACACCACCACTTGTTTGATGTGGCGGTCAGAGGTGTCGCAGTTACCGCCTTGCGCAGCATTTTACCTTTGAGGTTCAGGCCGTAGATCGTGCGATAGACGGGATTATCGATACCGTTAATCCCGTCGGTATCCGCCAGAGTATCCTCGATGGTTATACGAGCGACTTTATCGATTGTTGGGTTCGAATCCGGCCCTCCGTTGAGATCCATGTAGTAGTACCGTTTGACGATGCCGCCGCCCGACGATCCGCTACACGAGGAGCAAGATCCAGTGATCGTTTCGGTTTTGACCATGCCCTGGGCACTGGCCGGGTGCTCGTCAATATTGGCGCCACCGTACTTGCTGTTCAAGTCCTCGTTGCCGCCCCAATCCGTCGCAACATCCCCTGTCGTATTAAGGTCTGCTCCGTAGTAGGTAAACGACCGGCTGAAGAACTCAGAGAGTGCTTTTGTACCACCAATATTGGCCCCGGAGTCCGAGAGATCCAGCAAATCCTCAGGGACTGCAAAGTCGAACTCTTCCTCCGTTGCATAATCCAGCGCGCGCTGGATCGCGTCCATCTCGAGCACCGCCTTGAGCTGATGGTCGCCGCCACCCCCGGAGGTGCCGTCGCCGGTGTAATAACGGTACTGTGTATAGCGCTCGATCCAAGTCGAGTTGTCTGCGGCCAGCTTTGCTGTCATCACCATGATCAGGTCGCCGCTTTGACCTATATCGCCCGAGGCGTTTGAGATGTCGTCGTAGTAGGTGTATTCCACCTTCTGTCTGATATTGGTTCCATCGGGCTTGAGTTCGATTTTTCTGATCCGCCCGGTATTATTCCCCGCGGTGATGACCGTAAATTGTGCGATCGCGCCGCTGGGCTGATCAAAGGTTACATCCTCGATCACGCCCGAACTCGTATAGCGATATTGAAGCCCCTCGTTGCTCCCGCCGCCATTGAGGATCGCTTCGTTGGTGATCTCGACCAACTTCTCACGGCTGCCGGTCTCAATCGCTGAGTCGGTACCCAGGAAGATAAAAACCTTGCCCGTATCCGTCTCGGTCAGCTTGTATACATTGTACTCTTCGTCGGTAGTCGCATCGTTGTCATAATTCTGATCCCCGTCTTCGTCATGGGCAACCTTTTGCAGCGTCGCGTTGTAGTCGGTGGGCGGGGTAAAAGTATTGCCATCGCTACTGGTAAACGTGCGCTTGTAAGTATTTGAGAAGTGGATCTCGATATCGTGGCTGACGCCATCATTGAAGAAGAAGATATCGTTAAAGCCGCCTTTCCAACGGTGCCCGAAGCGAGTGAATGCTGCTGTGGATTCCCGGGGCTCTGCGCCGCTGTCGTAGCTGCGGCTCTGGGTATACCCCATGACGGAGGAGGGCAGCCTCAGATCGATTTCAGATTCAAGGGCATGGCCTCGCAAGAGGTCAATCGGCAGATTACTCGTTAGCTTGGCACTTGCGCCACCAGCAACACTACCTCCGTTGCAATTTCCGTCTTCACAAGGGCTGCCGCTACCCGGCGCGGGGCATGCGGTGTCATCCGCGCCGGTAGGGGATTCATCCGCCGTGCCGTATGCCAGAGGGGTCATAAAATTTGTCGTGATGGTCACCCAGGTCGCGGCTATAAGCGACAAACACGCACCGATCGAGAGTAATCGGCGTGTCAACGGATTGTGGCTCGGTCGTCCAGCAAGTTCAATTGCGGCGATGCGAGCAGGATGTTTGTGGCTTGATTTCATGAGTCACCCGTGCGGATGGTTTGGCTGTGTGATCAGGCAATACAGGACCGGACAAGACTCGCAATGCTCGACAGGGTTGTATGACGAGCTGCGTGAACTAACAACATTGGTTCATTGTGACCCAGCTGCGGTGACGGCCTGGTCATAGGCCTCTTTGGCCTGGTTTCGGCGTAAGGTATAGCGCGCGATGTTCGCCTGATCGCCTTGTTCTTCTATGGCCTGTAGCCTTCTTTCCAGGTTCTCGTAAGCCCGCTTGAGCTTGTCCAGTTCGGCCTGTTGCTCGCGTGCCTGGTGTTCGGCTGCAACTTCTTGGACAACTGTTCGGTACGCAGCAATCGCGACTAGCTGCGCTTCCTCGTTGAATCCTTCACCTATGGCGGCAATTAGCGCCTCGAGCCTCTCCGCGTCACCAATCGACGCCAGTCGGGCCGCATGCTCGTTAAAGACCCAGAATCGCATCTGCGCCGACTCGGCTACTGCAAATGCTAATTCATAAGGCCGAGTACTCGCCAACAGCCGGATATTTTGATCGGGGTACGAGTATTCGGTGTTGATCGCCGTGGCGATATGCCAGGTTGCAACCGCGTCACCCGAGCCATTCACGTTCCCGAGCGCTCTGATCTTGGTTTGGATATAGGCGTCTAGGTCACGATAGAAGGATTTGTCTGTTACCGGGTGCGAGGCGGCGAGGAGCTTTAGCACATCCAGATTGCAGGAACCATCTGAATTGGTTAGCAACTGATCGCGAATCTGCTCGTATAAATTTAATCTATGGGATGTCAGACCCTCTAGCATCCATTGTTTACCCGAGGTAACACCGTTCTGGTTGCGGTATGGGCTGTATGCACCTAACTCAAAGCGCGCCGGGCGGGTGACTGGGCGTTGACGCTCCTGTCCCCAGGTCTCGATCAGTCGATAAGTAAGTTCGGAGTCCGAGGCCAACAGATAATAAAGGGGCATCATCAACAACGACGGCCTCAACTGCTTTACAAACTCGGGGTGGTTGTCAAGCAGAATCCTGACAAACGCCTCCACTTCTTCAACCGTGCAATGCTTGAGGGTAACCTCGGGGTTCCATCCATACATGCCACCAGACATACCCGAGGCACCAACCCACTCCGCAACGGCCTCGGGGCTTGTCAGCGTCGGCTTTAGGCCGCTGAGTATCCCGCTGTAGCGTTGTCCGAAGTACCCACTGAGCAGGTACTGCAATCCCGAGATCGTCTCAACGTGAAGGGGCTCGCCTGCGAGATCACCATTACGAAAGTATGCCATCTCCAAACCTGGCGATCCCTCAGAGGTTGTGAACGCCGAGATGGGAAGGGCTGTAAATGAGTTGTCTCCACCCGGTGTATCCCACAGCAGCATTAACTCAGCACGATTGTGGCGCCTCGGAAGCATGTTATAAACATATTCGACAACGATGGGGTGCGTCCCCGCTTCGAGAGTATGCTTGCCACTGACCGTCTGAGTATTCCAGTCCACAGGCGACGTATCGAGGACGATCACATCTCCGATCTGGACGCGCATAAAATCGACATGAAATGGCACCCTCGCCACGTACCGTGAGAACGAATAGTCACCTGCTGCCGGGATAGCGATATTCCCACTTAATCGAGCAGAAAAATAAGATTTAGGGACCAGGTCCTCCGTCATCGACTGGAGCATCCCCACCCTGTCCGGGGCCGGCACCTCCGACACGTTGTGCGTACTTAGCCATGCGGCAGTGGTCTCCCGAGCACGCTTATCGGCATCCACTACCTTCACCAACCGCATAGCCTGCAGGTGGGTCTTCAGACGCGCGTAATCCCCAGTGACCGCGTCGCCCTCGGCCGCCAGGCGGGTCGTGTATCGCTGGGCTGCAACCTGCATCCGGTCATCACTAAATTGATTGCCGGTGCTCCAAAACAGCACAAACAGTTCCTCGACCCTGGCCCAATCTCCCTCACGAAGCAACTGTTCATCCTGTAGAAATACCCAGGCCCGATCAATTACCTCAGCCCAATGCGCTTCGGGCATCTCCCACCGATTGGTCTGCGCGCTGTACGCCTGCAAAGTGTTGTAGCTGTCCAAGAAGTCGGCAAGCGGAGCGGTGTCCCACCCCTGTGGCAGTTGAAAAGTCTGAACCCAATCGGGCCAAGTTGGCGTTTCCTGCGCAGATGCCACCTGCCCCATTCCGATCACGCCGAACATGACCAGGGCGATGCTCAACGCCGACACACCTTGACGACCGGCAGGACTACGCATAGTTATCTCCGGACCAGGCTGAGGAACTCGAACTTACGAACCTACGAGACCGTTTGAAAGATGCAAACAAGACAACCAAGCCACGCACTACCGTTGCGCGCTGCACACATACATCCAATTGTCCTACGAGTCCCGGATCCCCTGAAATGCTCGAGACCGACTCGTCACACACTTCCGATGCAACTTACCAAGCCTCGCAAAAATCTCCAAGCACAATTTTTGGATTTTTTGAAAATTTTTTCTGGTCGCAATCACTACGCCGTAGATCGCAACTCAAGTTCCGTGCGAATAGATCAATTTTAAAATGGTGTTAGAAATTCCCTTGCGGCATCTAATTTCGTACACGACGTCACGTTAGGGCAACTCGTAAGCAAAACGCAGTTGCCAAGTTTAGACAGGTCATACCGACCAGTTGTAAGAGGAATCAACTATGTCTCTGTGCAACGAAAGGCTTGACATTTGTCCGTAGCCTGCGAGACTGCTCGTACCTGTCAATTCCGCGAGGTGTCTCTTGCAATGTTCTTCCAGTCAACGATGGCGAGCGATGCGTAACCGGTGTGTACATCGTCTACTTGCGGGATGTATCGTCCTGCCTGTATTGGTTTGCGGTTCGCCAGCAGGTGCGCAGGCAGAGCCCAAGCCCGATGAGCTGATTGATTTCAACCCTCCCCCTGAACTGGAACTCAACCTGCTGATCCAGATGGTCAGTGACGAGTTGTCGCTTAAAGTGCTATACGACGAGAAGATCGGCAATCAGAAGGTCAAGCTCCTGGTACCTGAGCAGATCCCGCGCTCATCGATGCGCGGCATCCTTGAGAGTTCGCTACGGATGAAGGGTTTTGCGCTGGTCGAGGGGGACCAGCCGGGTTGGCTGCAGGTGGTCGAAGCTCGGAACCTGATCAATATCGCCCCAGCGCCTGAAGGTGACGGCGGTGACGGGAAAGAGGTCAAGCCCACCGAAGCGTTGACGCGGGTATTTAAGCTTGAGCACTACGACCCGCAGAAGGCCGAGCAGGTGATCAAGCCCTACCTGACCGAGCCCGGCGGCAACCTGCAGGTGATCGCGGAGCAGCGGCTGGTCATCGTCACCGACTATTCGCCAAGGGTGGCGAGGATCGAGAAAGTCCTTGACCTGATCGATCAGCCCAGGGGGGATGTGTCGGTGCGTTTCCACAACGTTGTGCATATGGATGCGGGCGAGGCATCGAGCGAACTGACGCGTGTCCTGCAGGCCCGTCTGCGTGCCCAGTCTTCCGGCGGCGCGGGTGATGCGCTGGGGCTGGAGGTCAACCCCGAAGGCTTCACCGCCTGGCTGGCCGGCGCAGGCGTGAAGCCCGGCTACACCTACGGCGCGACCGACGCGCTGGGCTACAAGGCGGTGGACAACGTCTGCACCGTCCACGACTTGCACGCAACGATCCTGCACCTGCTGGGCCTCAATCACGAGAGATTGTCCTACTACAACAACGGCATCGAACGCCGACTCACCGACGTGCACGGCCATGTCATCAAGGGCATCCTCCAGTAAAACCAAAAAAACCACGTTAGCCGGCGGGCTCGCCCCGCCGTGTGCGAGCGCTCGCTCGCCAACGACGCGGCATGACTGACAGGTCACCGACATCAGCACCAAAACGTAGCCGCCGAGCAACGCCTCGGCGGATGAACCACCCTAAAGCATCACGCCCAGACGTTGCTCGGCGGCTAAGCCACGCTGCGGATCGCAGACAGAAGTAAGTCGAAACCGCAGGGCCACGCCAGGGGGCGAAGCGACCACAGACACATCCCGTGTGATGGCTATGCCATGACACGGCCAGTCGTCGGGTTTACTTCTCTGCCTGGCGTATGGGTATCCCCACCCAGACGAGGCAGATTAAATGTACTTATCCCCTTTTCATCCCCCCTATTCCTCCCCAAGACACCTGCCCCGGCCACCCGCCGATTTACCTGTACTTCTCTCCTTTGTCGTCCCTTGTCGAGGCAGTTTAAATGTACGTCTCCCCTTATTCGTCCCCAATCCCGGGCAGATTCACCTCCGAAGCGCAACACCGGGTAAGTCGTTGAGGACCTCCAAGGGCGTGCGGTAGTTGAGGCACTTGCGAGGGCGATTGTTCAGCATCTTCTGGATCTGTGCAAGTCGCGTGGCCGTGACCTTGCTGAAGTCCGTGCCCTTGGGCAGGAAGTCGCGCAGCAGGCCGTTAGTGTTTTCGTTGGTCCCGCGTTCCCAGGGGCTGTGCGGGTTGGCGAAGTAGACCTTCAAGCCAAGCTCGCGTTCGATGGTTTTGAAGTCGGCGAACTCCTTGCCGTTGTCGGGGGTCATCGTGCGACGCAGCTTCCGGGGCAGGTCCTTCATCGCCAAGGTTGTCGCGGCGCTGAGCGGGGCCGCCCGCTTGTCGTCGATCTTGATCAGCCGGACGTACCGGCTCTTGCGTTCGACGTGGGTGATCACCAGGCCCTTGCCCTTGGCGCCCTGGATCGTGTCCGACTCCCAGTCGCCGAAGCGTCTACGCTCATCGACGATCGCCGGGCGTTCTTCGATACCGACCCGGCCGGGGATGACGCCGCGTTTGGCCTTGCGTTCGCCGGGGATTCGGCATCGGCGGCGTTTGTGACAGCGACGCAGGCGTTGGTACAGCAGTTTGCCTTCACACGCCTGGCGGTAGACCCATTGATAGATCGCCTCGTGGCTGATCCATGCTGCCTCGTCGTCGGGATGATCTTGACGCAGACGCCCGGCGATCTGCTCGGGCGAGCAGCGTTTCTCGAGCCCGGCCCGCACCGCTTTGGCCGCAACACTTCCGGGGGTGTCGAGCTTGTACCGTCGGCTGGCGGCGGACCGACGCGTGTCGGCCCGGTGCTGGTGTGGTTACCCAGTGCGGTGTGGGTGGTGGCGGGGGGTTTGCTGCTGG
>JBGSTE010000105.1:0-3657 GCA_041736655.1 Phycisphaeraceae bacterium
CAACACCGCCGGCTCGATGGGCCAGTGCATGAACAGCAGATCGACCCAGCGCATCGACATGGCCCAGGGCCGATTTGGAAGCGGCAGGTCACGGTGCTCGGTCTGTCGCAAGGCGCGGTGGGGCATGGGTACAGGATGCTAGCGGGAATAAGGCGAGCGGTTGGAAAGTTGTAGCTCATGCCCGGCGTGTTGCCCGGCACGGGGCCGATGGGCGGCTGGCACGGTTCCCGGCAAACCTTGGTGGGGGTTTGCCGCGACGCCCTGGCAGGCCTAGAATCCGGGCCCTGTAGTAGACCCACGACCCCGGCGGCAGACCCGCCACAGATGGAGACTTGCCATGGCCAGCGACGCTGTGCTGACTTTTACAGACGACAACTTCCAAGAGGAAGTGCTTAACTCGGACCAGCCCGTGCTGATCGATTTCTGGGCGGAGTGGTGCATGCCCTGCCGCATGCTCGCGCCGGTCATCGACAAGATCGCCAACAAGTACAACGGCAAGGTGAAGGTCGGCAAGGTCGACACCGACGCCAACCGCAACACCGCGGTCAAGTACGGCATCCAGTCAATCCCGACGGTCATCCTGATCCAGAAGGGCCAGCCGGTGAAGACCCTCATCGGCATGCAGCCCGAGGCCGCGTACGCCGCGGAGCTGGACAAGCTGGTCGGGTAAACGACGCGATAACAGAGTGAATCATGAAGAAGCCCACGCCGTCACGGCGTGGGCTTTTCGATAAGATTCGTCAGCAATACGGAGCGATATCGTGAGCACTGACGGGACTGCTTTTGAGTGGCGCTACGGCTTGCCGGTGCTTGTGGATACCGATGCAGTTTCAGCGCAGATGCTGACGCATTGGATTGAAATGATCGGGCAGGCGCTTGATATCGAGTTTGCAGGCCACAGTGTCTCGCATGGCATTCGTGTCGCATCCACGCACTCGCTCGGCATGTCGAAGGAATTGCGGCAGCACGCTTCCCGCTGCTATGCACGATTGCACAGGCTGCTGGGTCCTAAAGCATTCCGTGGTGTTTCGCCCGAGGTCGTCATCCTGCACTTTGGTGATCACGATCCTTACTATCGATATCTGGAGGCATATTTCCCAGAAGGCTCGTTTGGCGGCAGTGTCGGCGTGCAGATCCGCGAGGGATACAAACACATTGCCTTGTGGGGTACGCACGGTTATCAACTGGGGCCGACAATTGCCCATGAGTTACTGCACCTTGCCGTAACGGAAGATAAGTTGCCGTTGTGGATCGAAGAGGGCTTGGCCCAGATGTTTGAGATGGATATGGGCAGTAACGACGCGATCGCCTACAGGCAAGACGACATCGTTGCATGTCGGTCCTATTGGCAGCAGAACAACTTGACGGATTTCTGGTCCGGCCGAAGCTTCACGAAGCCCGGCGAAGTTCAGAAGTACGCCTACCTTCTCGCGGAAATCATTGTTCGCAATCTGATCAGCGATTACGGGCGTCGGTCGTGGTTCAGGCGGAAAAAGCAAACAGCCTTTTCCGAATTTCTTTGGTTAACTCATCACGAAGATGCGGGAGACGCGGCCGCAAGGATCGTGTTCGGCAAGGGAATCGAGCAAATTGCATCGCAATTCCTCGGGCAAATTTGACAATCGTTTTAACCCTCACCCGTATCCAGCACCGCCATGAAGGCCTTCTGCGGGATATCGACCGACGCGATCTTCTTCATCCGCGCCTTGCCGGCCTTCTGCTTTTCCAAGAGTTTGCGCTTGCGGGTCACGTCCCCGCCGTAGCACTTGGCGGTGACGTTCTTGCCCACGCTCTTGATTGTCTCGCGGGCGATGATCTTGCCGCCGATGGCCGCCTGCAGCGGGATCTCAAAGAGGTGGCGGCTGATCTCCTGCTTGAGGCGTTTTAAGAGGTGTCGGCCGCGGTACTCGGCCTTGTCGCGGTGGACGATGATCGACAGGGCCTCGACCTTCGCGCCGTTGACGAGGATGTCCATCTTGCAGAGGTTGTCCTTCTGGAAGCCGGTGATGTGGTAGTCCATCGTCCCGTAGCCGGAGGTGATGGACTTGAGCTTGTCGAAGAAGTCGTAAATGATCTCCGCCAGCGGCAGGTCGTACTCGAGGATCTGCCGGTCGTCGGCCAGGAACTTCTGGGCCTTGTAGATCCCGCGCCGCTGCTCGCAGAGCTTCATGATGTCGCCGATGGAGCCGGTGGGCGTGATGATCTCGGCCCGGACGATGGGCTCCCGGATCTCCTTGACCTTGCTCATATCCGGCAGCTCGGCGGGGTTGGTGATGTGGATCGTCTCGGTGACGCCCATCTTGCCCTGCACGAGGATTTCATAGGTGACCGTCGGCGCGGTCTGCACGAGCTGGACATCGCTCTCGCGCTCGAGGCGCTCCTGGATGATGTCCATGTGCAGCATGCCCAGGAACCCGCAGCGGAAGCCCGAGCCCAGCGCCTCGGAGTTGGTCGGCTCGTAGGTGAAGGACGCGTCGTTGACGTGCAGGCGGGCGATGGCGTCGCGCAGGTCGTCGAACTGCGTGTCGCCGGAGGGGTAGAAGTCGCAGAACACCATGGGCTGCGGCTCCTGGTAGCCGGCCAGGGGTTCGTCGGCGGGGTTGGTGTCCAGCGTGATGGTGTCGCCGATGTTGACGTCTTCGAGGGTCTTGATCGCCGCGACCATGTAGCCCACGTCGCCGGCGACGAAGGGGTCGGTGTTGGGCTGCATGTGCGGGCGGAACTTGCCCAGCTCGGAGATGTAGAAGGTGCGCTTGACGCCCATCATGCGGATGCGGTCGCCCTTCTTCATCGTGCCGTTCATGACGCGGAAGTAGACGATGACGCCGCGGTAGTCGTCGTACTTGGCGTCGAAGATCAGGGCCTGGAGCTTGGCGTCGGAGTTGCCCTTGGGCGGCGGGAAGCGGTCGCAGATCGCGTCGAGCAGTTGCTTGACCCCCACGCCGGTCTTGGCGGAGGTGAAGATGCAGTCGCTGGCATTGAGCCCGAGCACCTCTTCGACCTGCATCGCCCGCTTCTCAGGCTCGGCGCTGGGCAGGTCGATCTTGTTGATGACGGGGATCAGCTCCAGGTCCGCTTCGACAGCCTTGTAGAGGTTGGCCACCGTCTGGGCCTCGACGCCTTGGGTCGCATCGACCACGAGGATCGCGCCCTCGCACGCGGCCAGGGCCCGGCTGACTTCGTAGTGAAAGTCCACGTGGCCGGGCGTGTCGATGAAGTTCAGCTCGTAGGTGATGCCGTTGTAGGTGTGCTCGACGCTGACGGCCGAGGCCTTGATGGTGATGCCCCGCTCGCGCTCCAGGTCCATGTTGTCCAGGGCCTGGTCCTTGCGCGTCCGCTCGTCCATGGCCCCGGTGCCCATGAGCATGCGGTCGGCCAGGGTGGATTTGCCGTGGTCGATGTGGGCGATGATGCAGAAATTACGGATCGTTTGCTGGGCGTTCATGCGTCTTAACAGGGGTGTGATGTAGGTCAGAAGCCCACGCCGTCACGGCGTGGGCTTCAGGCGATGAATTGTAGCAGGATAGGCCCATGAAACACGACACCCCCGCTCATGATCAGGACGGGGGTGCCGCGGTGCGTGGTTGAGTTGTCAGCGGGAGGGCGAGGCTCCTGCCGAGCCGGGTGTTATCTTTCATTCGCGGCTTGGCAGGAGCC
>JBGSTE010000136.1:0-3665 GCA_041736655.1 Phycisphaeraceae bacterium
ATCGATCGGGCTTCAAAGCCCGCTCAACCGGCTCTTGATGGGCCGGACAATTAGAGATTCAGGGATCGGGGGGGTTATTCTTTGCGCCGACTGCCGTGGCCATATCTAAGGACTTTTGGCCATTTTGATCCGCACTCTACACTCGTGGGTCGTTCGTGCGATTGGCAATTCAGGCAACGCTAGACGTGTGGGGGCTGTAAGTCAATGCGGACAGGTGGGATGCGGGACAAGCGGGCTTAAGTGCGGTACGATATGCGTTTCATCGTGGCCGATGTCGGCCCGCCCCTGCCGAGCGTGTATCCATGAGCCGACTGCTGGTAGCCGTGTCCTCGCCCTGGGCCAGCGACAAGCTGGCGGACCCGATCGCGGACCTGGCGCGTCGCCTGGAGGCGTCGGTCTTCGTCGCCCACGTCGCCACGCTCCAGGAAACCGACGAGCATGAGTCCGATGCGACCCAGCGCGGCGAGCAGACCCTGCAACTCCTGACCGACCGGCTCAAGGCCGCTGGCGTCGAGACTGAGGGCATCATGCTCTTCTCCGACGACACCGCCAAAGCCATCCTCAACACCGCCAGGGCCCGCAACTGCACGATGATCGTGCTGGGCCTGACGGGCAAGGGCGTGCTCAAACGCCTCATCGCCGGCGACGTGCCGACCAACATCATCCGATCTTCCGAAATCCCCGTGCTGCTGTGCCCGGCCAACTGAGACGGCTCGATTTAACGACACCGCCTTGTCTTACTTCATCGACCGGGCATAATTAGGCCGGAGGCTGTCATGCGATTATTACGTCCACGCCGATGCCTGCAGGCCGCCCTGCTGCTGTCGCTTGGCCACGCCGCCACCGCCTGCGCTCAATCCGCCAACCTCGCCATCACCTCCACCGGCCAGGGCCAGGTCGACTTCAGCTCCGCCACCCTCGGCGAACTCTCCGGCATCACCTACCTCGGCGGCGACAGCTACATCGTCGTCTCCGATACCAACGGCAAGATGACGCAGGCGACCATCGTCATCGACCGCACGACCGGACAGATCACCAGCGCCTCGCTCGCATCGCCGACGATATCTGTTGCCGGCGGCAATGATCTGGAAGGCATCGCCTACGACCCGCGTGACCATTCGCTCCTCATCAGCGACGAGAACGGCAACACGATCACCCGCCACCTCATCGCCGACGGCTCGCAGACCGGCTCGATCACCGTGCCGGGCATCTTCGCAAGTGCCCGCAGCAACCTCGGGCTTGAGTCCTTGTCGCTAAGCCCGGTCGATTTCAATCTGTGGACCGCCAACGAAGAAGCGCTGACCGTTGATGGCCCACGCTCAACAAATACGCAAGGCACGCTTGTCAGGCTCCAGCGATTTGACAGCTCGGGCCAGAGCGTTGCCCAGTTCGGCTATCTCACGCAGCCACACAGCGGCGGGTCACTGGTCAGCCCGCAGTCCGGCGTGTCTGATCTGGTTGCCCTGCCCAACGGCGGGCTGATCGTGATGGAGCGCGAAGTCGGCGGCGCGTTCCCCTCGTTTCGCAATCGCCTCTATCTGATCGACGCGGCCTCGGCGACGGACACCTCCAACACCGCTTCGCTTAACGGTGTCAACACGGGTCTTGTCGAAAAAGAACTGTTGCGACAGGTCGATGCCGGCTTTTCCAACTTCGAGGGCATCACGCTCGGGCCGATGCTCAGTAACGGCGACTACGCGCTCGTGCTTGTTTCAGATAACGGCGGCGGCAGCGGCTTTAACCCGCAAAACCTCCTGGCCCTGCGCCTGACCGGCCTTGCCGTTGAGGGCGATCTCAACGGCGACTTCGTCGTCGATCAGCAGGACCTGGCCGTCGTCTTCGGCGCATGGGGCGACTCGGTGACAACGGGCGATCGACTGGCAGGCGATCTCAGCGGCGACGGCCAGGTCGGCGTTGCAGACCTTGACCTGGTCCTGAAGAACTGGCAACTCACCGCCCCCATCACGGCCAGCGTGCCCGAGCCGGGCACCGCGACAGTCGGAATTGGCTTGGCCCTGCTATCCCGCTGGCGCTGGTGATCCAGTTAGACTTACTGGTCAGGGCGTGCTCGTTGCGGTAAGTTCTCGCTTCTGACTCGCACCGTGTGCGCTTTTGTTAGCGCCCGGCCTGCTATTTTTCGCCTCGCATCACCCGGAGTAGCACGACTTGAACGCCCCCAACACGCAGAACGATCCCTGCGACGTGATCCTCATCGGCAGCGGCATCATGTCCGCCACGCTCGGGGCCATGCTCAAGAACCTTGAGCCGAGCCTGAACATCCAACTCTTTGAGTCGGCCGACGAACTGGCGATGGAAGCGTCCAACGGCTGGCACAACGCCGGCACCGGACACGCGGGCATCTGCGAGCTGAGCTATACCCCCAACCGCGGACCCGACGGCGAAGTCGACGTCCGCAAGGCCATCTCCATCTTCCAGGAGTTCGAGCACTCCAAACAGTTCTGGGCCTACGCGCTACGCACCGGGATGATCCAGAGCGCGACAAGCTTCATCAACCGCGTCCCGCACATCGCCTTTGTCTACGGCCAGCCGCAGGTCGACTTCCTGCGCTCACGCTTCAAGGGCATGCAGGCCCACCACTTCTTCGACGAGATGGTCTATACCGAAGACCGGCAGACGATCCAGCAGTGGGCACCGCTGTTACTCGCAGGACGCGACCCCAAGCAACCCATCGCAGCGACCAAGATGGATGTCGGCTCGGACGTCAACTTTGGCGCACTGGCCACGCAGCTTGTTCAGTGGCTGGGCAAGCAGAATGGCTGTTCGTATGCCACCGGCCATCGCGTCGTCGGCCTGCGCGAGACGGCCGAAGGCTGGCGCGTAGAGGTCATGGACCTCCGGAATAAAAAGCGATTCACCCGACACGCGAAGTTCGTCTTCATCGGGGCCGGCGGCGGCAGCCTCCCGCTCTTACAGATGTCCGGCATCAAGGAAAGCAAGGGCTTTGGGGGCTTCCCCATCGGCGGACAGTGGCTGGTCTGTGACAGCCCAGCCTTCATCGAGCAGCACCGCGCCAAGGTCTACGGCATGTCGCCAGGTGCCGCGCCGACCATGGCCGTGCCGCACCTGGACCTGCGGATCATCAACGGCAAGAAGTCGCTGCTCTTCGGGCCTTACGCCGCGTGGACGACCAAGTTCCTGCACGAGACCGGCAAGTGGACGGACCTGCCCGGCTCCATGCGGATCGACAACGTCGCCTCGCTCGTCAAGGTCGGCCTCTACAACATACCGCTGATCCGCTACCTCATCCAGCAGGGCACGCAGAGCATGACCACGCGGATGAAGGAGCTGCAGAACTTCTTCCCCGACGCTGATGCGAAGGACTGGAAACTCATCGACGCCGGCATCCGCGTCCAGGCGATCAAGAAAGAGGACGGCGACGCGGGCATCGTGCACTTTGGCACGGAAGTCGTGACCAACGCCAAGCGGACGATCTCAGCGCTGCTGGGCGCATCGCCCGGCGCCTCGGTGTCGGCCAACATCATCCTGGAAGTCGTCAAACGCTGCTTCGCAGGCAGGCTCGACACCCAGGCCGGCCACAGCCGGATGAAAGCGATGATCCCGACCTTTGATGAAGACCTGATCCCGGCATCAATGTCGGCAAGGCAGAAGGCGGTCGCCCACGAGGCCGAGCGAACACTGGGCCT
>JBGSTE010000183.1:0-5873 GCA_041736655.1 Phycisphaeraceae bacterium
CCTTGATGGCGACGATGCGGTCCAGGCTCAGTTGCCTGGCCTTGTAGACCGTCGCCATCGCGCCGGCGCCGAGTTTGGAGAGGATCTGGTAGCCGGGGATCTGTCGGCCGGCCTTGGAGTCGTCCGTCTCCGGCCGCAGGCGGTCGATCTGCTTCTGGGTGACGATGCCCTTGGCCACCAGCACGCTGGCCAGGCTCCGCTGGTTGGGGTCCGAGCCGCCCGAGGCCGAGCGCAGGGACTTGAGGCAGTGGTCGACTTCCTCCTGCGTCGCCAGGCCCCGCTCGACGACGATGCGTCCGATGGAGGTGTCCAGACTGGCGGGCGTGGTTTCAGCCATGCGAAACTTCGGTGTCAAGACTCAGACGCAGAGAATGGTACGACACGATGGCCAGGGATCGACCCAGCAGCCTCCAGAGGCCTGATTCGATCAAGCCACGAAGATTAGATCGGTCGTTTGAGGGTGTCAAACCGGTGCAGCGACTGAGCCCGCGTACAAGATTTTTGCGTCCGGATAAGCCACGGGCACGATTTCGCGTGACGCAGGCCCGGTCGCCGACTTAGAATGGACTGCCCAAACCCTCGTGACCCGACGACTCAACGCACCACGCGAGCCCGGATGCTGCTACAGACCACCCTAGACCCGCAACTGGCACAGACGCTCTCGGCCTTGCTCGGGCACGTGCAGCAGCGATTCAGCGCCGAACTCCTCAGCGATACGCCCTGCGTCAATCAGCTCGTCGAACACGTCGAACGCTACCGCGGCAAGATGCTGCGACCGACGCTCGTCGTGGTCTCGGCCATGGCGACCGTGGGGCGGGACGACCTGGGCGAGCAGCGCGATGCGGTCCTCACCGCCGCGGCCGTCTGCGAGATGGTCCACATGGCCACGCTCGTACACGACGACGTCCTGGATGATGCGCAGGTGCGTCGACGCGGCGCGACGGTCAATCAGCTCCGCGGCAACGAGACGGCGGTGATGCTCGGCGACTACCTGATCAGCCATGCGTACCACCTGTGTTCCTCGCTGGGCCGGGCCGACATCAGCCGGGCGATCGCCCACGCGACCAACACCGTCTGCGAGGGCGAGCTGTTGCAGTTGGCCAACCGGCACAACCTTGACCTGGACGAGCGGACCTACTTTGAGATCATCCGCCGCAAGACCGCGGCTTTGTGTGGCCTGTGCTGCGAGTTGCCCGTGCGGCTGCGGCACCCCGGCGCGGAAGCCAACGGCGACCAGAACCTGGCGCGGGCGCTCTTTGCCTACGGCGAAAAGCTGGGCATCGCGTTTCAGATTGTCGATGACATCTTGGATCTGGCTGGCGATGAAAAGACGGTGGGCAAGTCGGTGGGGCGTGACCTGGCCAAGGGCAAGCTCACGTTGCCGGTGATCCGCCACCTCCAGCAGGCCGACCACGCCGAACGACAGGTGATTGCCGGGTTGCTGTCCCGCGCGGCCCAGCCGGATCTGGACGATGAATCAGCAGTGACGATTGCCCGCAAGGTCTCGCTGCGGGTGACCGAGTCGGGCGCGATGGAGTACGCCCGGCGGTGGGCCCGGAGCCTGGTCGATCAGGCCATCGAGCAGGTGGTCACGACGATCGGGCCTTCGCCGGCCAGAGACCTGATGGAAGCGATGGCCAACGCGGTCATCGACCGGCGTTTTTGAACGTAGTCTGTAAGCGGCTTGCAAGAGGTTTGCATGAGTGGTGAACGGCCACGAGTCCTGGTGTTTGGCGGCAAGGTGCTGGGCGATCACCCCATTGCGCACCTGCTGGGCGATCACTTTGATGTCGATGTCGTCCGCTCCAGCGAAGAAGCCATCGAGGCCCTCAAGTCCAAGCCCTACCACGGCGTGTTTGCCGACGTAGGCGACTTCCTCCCGCTGGAGCGCGCGATCGTCAGCGAAAAGGCCAGCGTCGTACTGAACACCATCGGCGAGGGCGTGTGCATCGTCGATGCCACCGGGCGGTGCAACTGGTCGAACAAGAAAATGACCACGTACCCCGGCGAGGTCTTCGAGCAGGTCCGCCGCATCTGTGGGCAGGCCCTGCAGCTCTTCGGCTCCAACCAGACCAGCCAGAACGGCGGGGCGATCCGCTCGACGAGTAAGAAGTTCACCTTCGGCGTCGAGGACCGCTACTTCGAGATGATCTGCTCGCCGGTCCACGACGACAAGGGCCGGGCCGTGCAGGTCGTCGCCGTGGTGTGGGACGCTACGAGCGGCAAGCGGCTGCAGCGGAAGATCGACGCGATCGACGCCTCGGGCCGGGAACTGGCCAAGCTCGACAGCGCGTCGATCGCCGAGCTGGCCCCGCCGCAACGCCTCAAGCTCCTGCAGGACAAGATCATCAAGTACAGCAAGGACTTGATGCACTTTGACCACTTCGCCATCCGGCTGCTGGATAAGCGCACCAACAAGCTGGAGGTCGTCATCGCCGAGGGCCTGCCCCACGAGGCCCTGGAGATCGATCTCTACGCACAGGCCGACGGCAACGGGATCTCCGGCTACGTCGCCGCCACCGGCCGATCCTACATCTGCCACGACACGGAGAAGGACCCGCGCTACGTCCTGGGCCTGGAACACTCCAAGAGCTCGCTGACCGTGCCGCTGATGCTCTTTGACGAAGTCGTCGGCGTCTACAACATCGAGTCGGAAAAAATCGGGACCTTCAACGAAGACGACCGCCAGTTCGCCGAGATCTTCGGCCGATACGTCGCGCTGGCGCTGAACATCCTGGACCTGCTCGTCATCGAACGCTACACGATCACCGGCAAGATCAGCGAGAGCGTCTATCAGGAAATGTCCGCGCCGATCAACGACATCGTCCACGAGTGCAACCGCCTCAAGGAAGCGCACCTGGGCGACCAGACTCTCCACGAGTCATTGGACAAGGTCATCCGCGATGTCGAGCAGGTCCGCGCGGCGCTGAATAACGTCAAGGCCGGCCCGCGAGCGGTCATCGGCTCGCAGGCCGTCGTCCAGCAGGGCCAGTCGCTCCTGAGCGGCAAGCGTATCCTCGTCGCCGACGACGAGCCGAACATCCGCGACACCATCCACAGCGTGCTGGGCAAGCACGGCTGCGTCGTCGAGGTCGCCAAGGACGGCTACGAGGCCTGCAACCTCTTGGAAGCCGAGCCATTCGACCTGGTCATCTCCGATATCAAGATGCCCTATCGCAACGGCTACGAGATCTACGCCGCCGCCCAGCGCGCCCGCGACGGCCTGCCGGTGATCCTGATGACCGGCTTCGGCTACGACCCCAACCACTCCATCGTCCGTGCCTCGCAGGAAGGGCTCTCCACCGTCCTCTTCAAGCCCTTCAAGGTCGACCAGCTCCTGGACGAAATCCGCAAAGCCCTCACGCAGGAACGAGCCCCGGCCGGTGAGTAAGCACGCGCAAGGCAACACGCACGTCGGCGCTGAAACATCGGCAAGGATGTGGGCCGCCCAGCGCCTCACGCGCGTCGCCGAGCAGTTCCCCCACGTCGATCCGCCGGACATGGACCTCGCCGGTCTCTCGCCCGCGGATACCGCGCTGGCGCTGGCGATCTACCGCACGTCCATCCAGCGTTGGTTCACGCTACAGACCGTCATCGAACGCTTCCTCTCCAAGCAGGCGCGTCGCCTTGAGCCGGCGATGCAGGCGGTCCTGACCTCCGGGGCCGCACAACTCTTGCTGATGGATCGCCTGCCCGCTTATGCGGTGGTTGATGAGTCGGTTGAACTGACCCGCAAGCTCGTGCGACCCAACGCCGCGGGCATGGCCAACGCCGTCCTCCGACAGATCGTTCGCCTCGTGTCCGCCTCCAAACGCATCGACGCCTGGACGCCGGCCCCCGCGAACATCCCGCTGCCCGGCGGGTCGGCCCTGCAACTGCCCGAAGCGCTCCTGCCCCCGATCGACACCCTGGACAAACACCTCGTCGCCGCCACGAGCATGCCCCTGCGCCTGGTCCGCGACTGGATCGAGCGCTGGGGCATCGACCAGACGACGCAACTGTGCCTGCACAGCATCGAGAACCCGCCGACCACCCTCGCGGTCGAACGCGACTTCGATTCGCTTAGCCACAAAGACCTCTGCCTGCCCCACAAGGCCGCGGGCTTTGTGCAGTGGATCGGCCCGGCCGACGCCCTGGCTCAGTTCGCCAGCGGCCACCCCGACCGCCGCGTGCAGGATGTCGCGTCTTCATTGGCCGTCGAATCCACGCGTGGCCAGCAGCCGGGCACGATCCTCGACTACTGCGCCGGCATGGGCACCAAGACCCGCCAACTCGCCCAACTGCACCCTAGCGCCCGCATCGACGCCACCGACACCCACCCCGGCCGACGACAGACCCTCCGCGCCGCCACCGCCAACCTCCCCAACGTCCGCGTCGTCGAGCCGGATCAACTCGGGAACGAGCGCTACGGACTGGTCCTCCTGGATGTGCCCTGTTCCAACACCGGCGTCCTCGCACGCCGGCCCGAAGCCCGCTACCGCTACTCCCAGCAGGCCCTTGGCGAGCTCGTCCAGCTCCAGCGCCAGATCATCGACCAGGCCGCAAACTGGACAACCCCCGGCGGACTGCTGCTGTATTCCACCTGCTCCGTCGAGCCGCCCGAAAACACCAAGCAAACCCTCCGCCGCCTCAAGCAGGGCGGCCAACTCCTCACCGAACATCAACAACTCCCCAACGGAACGAGCGACTCCTACACCGACGGCAGCTATCATGCCCTGATCAGAGTCTGATACTTATTACTAAGGCCAGCCCGCTTCAGCGGGATGGAGACGCGAAGGACAGACCTTTACCCAAGCTGATCAGACTCACCGGAGTTCTCACCATGTCCATCCGAATGGAGCTGTGCCGAGTGCTGATCCGCGAAACCGACCCCACGTCGTCGAGCTCCGCGAGTCCGACGTCCCCGAAGAAGACGCCCGCATCTTCCCCATCGTCATCGGCCTGACCGAGGCCGCCGCCATCGAACGCCGGCTTATGGGCCAGCACCCCCCACGCCCGCAGACCCACGAGCTGCTCGATTCGGTCATCACCGAACTGGGCTACCAGCTCGACCACATCGAGATCAACGACCTCCGCGATCACACCTTCTTCGCCCGGATTTTCCTGCGAAAAGGCAAGGACATGATCGACCTCGACGCCCGCCCCAGCGACGCCATCGCCTTAGGCGCCAGCAGCGACGCCCCCATCTACGTCGCCCAGCACGTTCTGGACGAAGTCAGTCGAACCGAGTTCTAAGAGCGAATATCAAAAGGGGGACAGACATTCCTAAAAGGGGGACAGACAATCCTTTCTGTCATTCGGCGCAGCCGAATCCAATATCGATCAGGACTGCGGCCTGACGAAAGGTAGAACGCCAGTCTCCCTTTGACCCTCAACCCGCATTACCCCCATCATCCGACCCTTCAGTCCCCGCCCTTGGCCCCGCTCCGCATCGCGCGGTGTCGGATCGCTTGTTCATAAATCTCAATCAACTGCGGATAGTTCGCCTCGGGTGTGTAGTACGCTTCAAACGTCGACCGGCAGCGCTTCCGCATCGAGCGGTACGCCACTTCGTCCAGGCCCATCACAACCTGCACCTGCCGCGCCAGGTCCTGCGGGTCGTTGACCGTGAAGTGTCGGCCAGTCACGTCGTGCTCGATGATCGACCGCATCGAGCCCAGCCGGCTGGCAATCACCGGCGTACCCGCACGCAGGCTCTCCAGCAGCGTCAACGGCATGCCCTCAAACGAGGTCGAAGGAAACACCAGCAGACGAGCATGAGCCAACTGCTCAACGATCTGCTCGCTGGGCAACCGGCCGAGGTAACTGATCGACGCAACCTCCGCCACCGCCGCGCGGACCACCGCTTCCAACGGGCCATCGCCGACGACCCG
>JBGSTE010000017.1:0-6173 GCA_041736655.1 Phycisphaeraceae bacterium
TATATAACTAGTTGTCCCAAGGCCAGGCCCGCGTGGTCCCGCTGACATCCAGGCGTTTGGCCAACTCGGCGAACCGGGCCGGCTTCTGCTGGATTGCGTGGGGCAATTGACCGCTTTCGAGGCACAGCCCGATCAGTTCGCCCGCCGACTCACCGATGTTCCACTCCACCGGGTGCAGGCGGATGCAGCCGTTGGCGATGTGCGAGACACCGATCGCTTTGCCAGCCGCGATGAGGTTGGTCATCCGCTTGGGGATCAAGGCCCCCAGAGGCAGGCGATAGGGGCAGGAATCGACATACATCCCTGCGAAACCGCCGGTGGTCGGGTGCAGGTCCAGGTGGTACGAGCCGATGCCGATGCTGTCGGCAAAGGGCTCGCCGGGCACGATCCCCGTCGCGTCAATCCGCTTGATGCCTGACTGCATCCGCTGCGCTGCGCCGACGTGTTGTTCAGTCACCATCGTCATTGCATCTAGCCGGCGCGGCTCACGGATGTACGGGCTTAATGCGAAGCCGTCCTTGCTGCCCAGCTCATCCCCGCGAAGCTTGAGCCCCGGCCAACCCGTGCCGCCATCACGCCTGGGCGCCTGCGTCTGCATCCAGTACAGCAGGCACAAATTCTGGACTTTCGATTCGTGTTTGGCTGCTTCAGCCTCATCTGCGGTCACGCCCAGCAGCGGTTTACGGAAGTAATCCATCTGCACCCAGTTGATCAGCGATACCTCCGGGTGCTCAGCCCGATACCGGGCCTGATAAATCGTCGGGTCCACGATTCGGCGGTAGCGCCAAAGCTCCCACTGCTGGCCGGGGTCTTCCGCCGGCGGAGCCATATCGAGCTTGCGATTCTCGCCGTTGTGGCCCGGAATCTCCCACGAAAACAACGGCCCGGGCCAGGGCGGGGTCAGCTTCGGCACGAAGCTGCGCCAAGCCTCATACTCGGCCGGCCTGTCAATCGTGTGGTCTTCACCAGCCCGGTGCTCGAGCGCAAAGCACCAGCAGAAGGCCTGCTGATCCCCCGGCTGTGGCTCACGTCCGCGCGCGTGCAGTTCACCAAAGCGCTCACTGCCATCGGCACCGATGAAGTGCTCAACGCCCGCCAACGGATACACATCGCCCAGGTCTGTCGCGTCAAGCACGAAGTCGGCCTCGACGGTCAACCTGTCGCCCGTATGCACCTCTTCAAACACCACCGCCCTGACCTGATCGCCATCGACCTGCGCCCCGACGGGCTTGTAGTGCAGGCGGATGTCGACCGTCTTGCTCACGACAAACGGTGCGAGCATGGACTGGATGACCGCGTGTCCGACCACCGGCTCAAAGCACAGGCGACTGACCCAGCCACCGCCGGGGTTCAAGTGGTCGTTACGCTGGGTGTCCACGCTGGCGTGCGGGTGCTGGCGGTAGTGCTGACGTACTTTGTCGCGGAAGTTCAGATAGCTGCGCGTGGCCGACTGCACGCCATCGACCCCTTCAATCCACTTGTTTTCATCCGGCGGGACGGCCTGCGCGGTGAGTTGTCCGCCGATCATGCTTGATTCTTCAGCGACCAGACAGCGGATGCCTCGGCGACTAAGCGCCAGCGCCGCCGCGACGCCGCCGGTCGTACCGCCGACAATCAGGGCCGGGATGTGCATGTGCTGGTCCATGTGCTGGTCGAATGTCCGTAGCATAGCCTGACGTATATTTATATAACAATCAGGCGAGTGTATCGCATGTCCCACGCCCAGTTGAAGACCGTCCATCCGAGCCAGCCGGATCGCGCCTTGGGGCTCGATGCGTTGCGCGGGCTTGCCGTGGTGTTGATGTGTCTCTCGGGCGTCGTGCCCAACTGGCTGCCCAACGCGATGTATCACGGCTACTACCCGCGCTACCTGCCCGATGAGGCGGGGCGTTGGCAGGCGGTCGAAAACCCCTGGCTTTTCCGCGGTGATTGGCCGGGCTTTACGTGGGTCGACTGGGTCTTTCCGATGTTCCTCTTCGCGATGGGCGCGGCGATCCCGCTGGCTATGGCCAGCAGGCTTGAGCGTGGCACCGCCCGCTGGCGGTTGGTGCTCGGGGTCGTTTGGCGCTGGCTGGTCCTCATCGGCTTTGCGGTCTATGTCAGGCAGATCGACCCGCACCTGATCGACCCCGAGCCGGGACCGCGGGCCTGGCTGCTGGCGATCCTGGGCTTCGTGCTGCTGTTCCCGGTCTTTACCCGACTGCCGAAATCGTTCAGCTCGCGCCGCGTCGTGCTGATCAGGTGCGGCGGCGTCGCAGCATGTGTCGGCCTGGTTGTCGCGATTCATTTTGGGTCTGCCGCCGCTTTCGTGTGGTCGCAGCACGACATCATCATCTTGCTCCTGGCGCACGGCTCGCTGCTGGCGGGTCTGGCCTACCTTCTGCTGCTGCGCCGGCCGATCGCGCGCTTGCTGCTGCTCTTGCCGATCGCGTTCATCGCCCATCACCAGGCGATGGCCCCGCAGGGGCGGCTCTTGGCCGATCGACTGGACGCGGTCAACCCCTGGCTCAACACGTCGCGGCAGTGGCTGGACTTCACTTGGCTTAGCCAGTGGACCGACGGCCGAATCCCCTCAAATCTGCTTGATTTCTCGCCGCTCTGGGACTTTACCTGGCTTAAGTTTCTCTGGATCATCGTGCCGGGCATGGTGATCGGCGACCTGATGCTGCGTGCGTCCGGACGGTCAGGCGAAAGCCCCGATCCGATCCCGCAACTGCGCTGGCCGACCGCGCGGCTGCTGGCGATTGCCATGCTGATGAGCCTTGCGATCGTGATCGTCTTCGCCGGCGCCAAGGACCACGGCCAGCAACTGATGCAGGTGGCAGGCTTCAAACTCATCACGCCCTATGCCGCCATCATCCTTGCCGGGCCGATCCTCCTCTCCACCGGCCTGTGCATGCTCAAGCCCACCCAACGCGAGGATCAACTACTGGTGAGCCTCTACGCGTGGGGTGTCTCGCTTCTCCTGCTGGGCCTGCTCCTGAATCTCGCGCCGCAGGTCCAGCTTTCATCCGCTGGCCAACCGTTTACATTTTCGATGAACACGCGAGCTGTCTTTGAAGGCGGCATCAAGAAAGGCCCGCCGGCAACGCTGGCTTACTACCTCGCAAGCGCGGGCTTGTCGGTGCTGGCGCTTCTGGTCCTGACGGTCGTGGTGGACCGCTGGCGCGCCGGTCGCCGGGTGTTTTGGATCTTGATCGTCAACGGCCAGAACCCGATGCTTGCTTACGCGGGTATCCGCAGCCTGCTTGGCCCGATCGTCAGTCTGCCGCTGCTGGCGCCGCTGGGCCTGGCCGGGGTCAAGTCCCTTGATGCGTTGGGTTTTACTTGGATTCCAAGGCAAATCGCGTCATGGCGGCAGCAGGCTGAGCTTGCCGGTGAGCCGTGGGTGCTGTTTGTCTGGTCGGTATGCAAGACGCTGCTGCTGGCAGTGTTTGTCGGGCTGATGACGCGGCTTCGCTTGGTATGGCGCTCGTAAGCCGGGCTCTTCAGTCACGGCTCACGGCGATCCACCAGCAGTTCCATCGCATCCTCTTCACCACGCGGGATTTGAATACGACCGGCATCGAGGGCTACGGACTTCAGCTCGCGCCAGACCTCGCCGTTTAGGACGATCAGGCGATATCGGCCGGCGTCATTGATCTGAAAGGTCCACGCCTGATCGCTTGAGTCAACCGGCGTGATCGGGGCCGGCCGCCAATTCGTTGGCAGCTTCGGGTGCGGGGCTTGGCCGTTGTCTTTGACGTTGTAAAAGGCCTCGAACTGATCGGGGTAAGTCTCGAGCACCGCGACGCTGTACCAGTGGCAGTGTCCGCCGGCCTTGGCCGCTCGCACGTCGTTGATCTTCTTGACCGTGTCTGGCCAGGTTGTGTTCGGCCCGTCACCCACCACGCGCAGGCCCGCAATCAGGTCGCCCACGCGATCGCCAGCGACCTCCACCTGCTCACGCCAGGTCGGCGCGAAGGCTTCATAGTTCAGGCGGTAGACCTGTGGCACGAACTCGTCCATCCAGCCACGCGCGTTCCATGTCTTCCAGTCGCAGGCGTAGTTGTCCAGCGACCACGGGTACACAGCCGGGCTGATCGACACGATCAGCTTCGGCCGCTTTTCCTTGAGTTTCCTGTAAAATCGCTCGGCAAAAACAGTCACCTTCTCCGCACGCCATTGGACCCACTGAGGGTCGCGCGGGTCTTCCGGCGGCATCGCCCCGTTGTGCTCCTTGGCGTAAACCTGCTTGGTATAGTCGTCGTAACCCATCGTCACCGGCCAGGCGATGCGGTCGTCCAGTTGCACGCCGTCCAGGTCGTACTTGTCGACCGCTTCGAGCACGATGCCCAGCAGGAAGTCCTGGCACTCGGGCCGCAGCGGGTTCATCCAGACAAAGGGGTTCTGGTCTGAGACGAGCTTGCCCTCGCGCGTGGTGGTCATCCACTGCGGGTACTGTCGGCGGAGGTGGTTGTCGGTCTCGGTATACGCGGCCATGAACCCGTACTCGAACCAGCCGATGTAGATCAGTTGGTTGCGGTGCGCCGCGATGAGGGTTTCTTCCAGGAGGTCGCGGGGCTGGCCTTTCATCTGGTCGGCGGGGTAGGCCTCGTGCCCGGGCAGGAGGTTTGGCCGACAATCGACGCCGAGGGTCTGCTTGAGGACTTGCGAGGGGAACTGGGTGTAGCCGTTCTTCCAGACTTCGACGTAGACGGTATTGAGACCGATGTCGCGGAGTCGCCGCATCGAGGCCTGGGTCTTTGCCGGGCTGGCGATGGCGGTGTTGTTGGTGGTGGTCATCCAGGTTCCGCGGACCTCGGGTTCTGCCCGGAGGGCAAGGTCTGGAGGCGGGGATTGTTCTGCAATAACCCGATGCCCGCCACAGGCCAGCAGTCCCGGCAGCAGAAACAGGGCCAGCACGGGCTTCAGGTTGATTTTTGTCTGCATGGCGACTCCTGATTGATGGGCCAAGGAATGCTATCCCCGAAAAAGGGGGGTTTGCAGGGCGCGATTCGGAAGATAATATATAAGAATGAAGCCTGCAATTAATCTCGCATTGGTCGGCCTGGGGGGCATTTCCGCGGCTCACCTGGCCGGTGTGGCGGAGCAGCCATCGATCAGGTTCCTCGCCGGGGTCGATCCGGAAGCTTCGCGTCGCGAGGCGTTTAGTCAGAAAATCGGGGCCAAGGCCTACGACTCGGTCCAGACGCTATTGGCCGACCGGACGGTGCGCGAGCAGTTGCACGGGGTGGTGGTCTGTACGCCGCCGTCGGTGCGTGTTCCGCTGGTGGGTGCACTGCTGGCTCAGGGTTTGGGCGTGTTGATTGAGAAGCCCATCGCCAACACGGTTGAGCATGCCCACGAGCTGGTTGACTTGGCCGAGCGCTCTGCGGGCTTGCCGGCGCGTGTTGCTTATTGCCACCGCTTCACGCCGGCGATGGTCGAGATTCGGCGGATCATCGCGACGGGCCAACTCGGCGAGCTGGTCCGCTTTGAGAACACGTTTGCCTGCTGGCACCCGACGATGCGCTGGCACTGGATGAGCGACCCGAGCGTGTCCGGCGGGGGGTCGCTGATCGACACCGGCAGCCACGGGCTTGACCTGTTCCACTTCCTCTGCGGTCCAAGCCGGCTTGAGGGCATGGTCCGTCGGCATGGCTGGGCCGGCCGCGGGGACTCCAACGCGACGCTGCTGGTCGCTGCCGGCAGCGATGACTCGCCGATCGCGGGTGTGCTCAACAGCGGCTGGGCTGAGCCGGCGCGTTTCACGGTCACGCTTGTCGGCACGGCGGGCCTCTTGAGCTACGACTACGAGCAGCCGACGCAGTTGATCCACAAGCCCTCGGAAGGTTCGGTGCAGGTGCTCGAGGTTCAGACGCATGAAGTCCGCTTTGCCCGGCAGCTCACCGCGTTTGCCGAGCTGTTAGCCGATCCGCAGTCTGATTCGGATTTGTGCACATTCGCGCAGGCGCTTTCGGTGGCCGAGGTGTTGGCCGGTTCTCAGGCTTTGGCAGGGTGATTCAGGTTTCACGCTGACAGGAGGTTTCGCATGGCTACGCCGCGTTCGACAACTCAGACCGATGCCAAGGCCGCCGCGCCCGCCCGGCAGGCCACCGGGACGATCCAGCTCGGGGTCATCGGTATCGACAGCTCGCACCTGTCGGAGTTTTCCCGGCGGATCAATACGC
>JBGSTE010000215.1:0-9814 GCA_041736655.1 Phycisphaeraceae bacterium
CACCTCAGTCGCTGAGCCCTCAACCGGCTCAACGCCTACAACCGAAAACACACGCCCAGGGCCGGGCACCGCGACGACCCAGGGCACCGAAGAGTCCGCCACACCGGGCGGCAACACCGGCCGCGAAACAACGCAGCCCATTCGCGAGACGCCGCCGACCACACCACCAGCGACAACGACTCCACCGACGACAACGACCACCACCGCAACGCCACGCACCTACACCGTCCAGCCCGGCGACACCTTCGCGTCGATCGCGGAAAAAATCTACGGCATCGAGAGCGCCTGGTTCGAGATCGCACAGGCCAACCCTTCGGTCGACCCCAAGCGATTGCAGGTCGATCAGGTCATCGTCCTGCCGAACCTGAGCGACAAGAAGCGCGAGCCCGAGGAAGTCAAGCCGCCTGCGCCGGGCAATGACCAGACCTATACCGTCCGGCCCGGCGACACACTCTCGAAGATCGCCAGGAAGTTTTACAACGACAGCGAAGCGTGGGACCTCATCTACAACCGCAACCGCGACAAGATCGGCCCAAGCCCCAACGATCTGAAGGTCGGCATGGAGTTGATCATCCCGCAGGCCTACAGTGGGGCTCGGTGAGTGTGAGTATTGAAATAATCGCAGGAACAAGGTTGGCCTGCTCATGATCTGCGAGTAGAATGTCCGAAGTAACCACGTCGGCTGCACAGGTTTCGAGAGGCCGTTAAGGCCACATGCTTCTGAACCTGTCGATCCCCAAGGGAGCCGGTACTCGGGCGCGACGGCCAAGCCTCCATCGAGTGGAAGGCCCGAACGACCCGGCGACGCACCCACTTCGAATTGGGGTTCGGGACATCGCCTTCGGCCTCCCGAAACCGTGCACCCGACGCGACCGCAACCCGCCCATCGGCGGGTTTTTTTACAGGCAATCTCCAGAAGCCCACACGCTCAGAGCATGGGGACCGCGCCACCAACAACCTTCACAGCTACGATACACCCATGGCCTCGCCCACCGAACCCCATGCCGATCTGAAGCAATCGACCAAGCTCGAACAGGTCATCGATGCGCTGCTCGCCTCATACCCTCAGGACCCGCGAACCCAGCACATCGACGCGATCTTCCTGCCTAGCCGAGAGCAGGCCATCCGCATCATCGAACTGGCCCGTCGCATCGTCTTCCCCGGCTTCTTCGACGAAAGGCGCATCACCACCGACAACGTACGCTTGCACGTGGGCGAACTGCTCAACGAACTGGACGAAGTCCTCTACGACCAGGTCCGACAGTCCCTGCGCTACGGACAGAAACACGGGGTCAATGACTGCGGCCAGAGCTGGGACGAGTGCGACGTCAAGGCCCGCGAGATCACCGACGAAGCGCTCGCCGCCCTGCCGCAGCTTCGCCGTGCGATCGCCAAGGATGTGCAGGCCGCGTTCGACGGCGACCCCGCCGCACAGGGCACCGACGAGGCCGTGTTCTGCTACCCCGGCATCGATGCCATCTTCATCCACCGCATCGCGCACAAGCTCTTCACCCTCGGCGTACCCATGCTGCCACGCATCATGTCCGAGTACGCGCACAATGAGACGGGCGTAGACATCCACCCCGGAGCGACCATCGGCGAGTCGTTCTTCATCGACCACGCGACCGGCGTCGTCATCGGCGAGACCTCGGTCATCGGCAACCGAGTCAAAATTTATCAGGGCGTCACCCTCGGGGCGCTCTCGACCAAGGGCGGGCAGGCCTGGCGCGGCCGCAAGCGCCACCCCACCATCGAGGACGATGTCACCATCTATGCCGGGGCCACGATCCTTGGCGGCGACACAGTCATCGGCGCCCGCTCGACGATCGCTGGCTCGGTCTTCATCACGCACTCGGTCCCGCCGGACCACACCGTCGTCTCCGACCTGCCCACGCCAAAGGTCAAGGCCCGTCGCGGGGCGAAGTCAAACATCAGCGATGCGGACCTCGGCGGCGGGATTTAATTCCAGACGCCACACCCGAGCACGAAGCGTCAGCGGGTGACACTTCGGTTGACAGGCTGAACATACTCTGACACTTCGTACTCCGATCACCGCGTAGCTTGTCTGCGCCTATGATGAATGTGTACGGATCATCAACCCCCGCGGACTCTCGCACCTGCCATGGGACAAACGCTTACCGTCGATTTCAGCCGACCCGTCCGCCTGTTCCCGCTGGCCCAGTGCATCCTGCTGCCGCACGCGACGATCCCGCTGCACATCTTCGAGCCACGCTACCGGGCTATGGTCCGAGACGCGCTGGATACCAACGGCCTGATCGCCATGGCCACCTTCGATGGCGACGAATATAAGCACGAGTACGAGGGAAACCCGCCGATCCGTGAGCATGTCTGCGTCGGCTACATCGTCCACCATGAACGACTGCCCGACGGCCGATACAACCTGCTGCTCCAGGGCTTTGCCCGCGCCCGCATCGTTGAGGAGCTTGAGCCCAACGACGACGGTTATCGTTGTGCGATCCTCCGCCCCACCGAACAGGCAGCGATGGAGATCGACCTTCAGGAGCAGCGACAGCAACTCGAACAACTCATGGAGGACCGCGAACTCCAGCAACTGGCCTGCATCCGCAACGTCTGCCACTGGCTGACGCCCGAGCTGCCCACGACGGTGATCGTCGACCTGGCCTGGCAGGCCGCGTCGCGCGATTGCGAGCAGCGGTACGAAATCCTCGCCGAGCCTTGTGTCTTCGATCGCTTCGATCGCCTCAAACGCCACCTCGAACGCACCCGCCGAACACTCGCGGTCGCAAGGCAGATGGGCCCGTGTACGAGCGAGACGGGGTTGCCGTTGAATTAGCTGAGACTTAAGGTGGGAAAGGCTTCCAGCCTGTCACGGCAATGACAGGCAAGATGCCAGACACACCCTGCTACACTGCCCTAATGTCCATCGACCCCCGACCCGTCACGGAAGACGAACTGCTCGCCGGCCTGACCCCGCCGCAGCAGGAGGCGGTCGTGCACATCGACGGCCCGCTGCTCGTGCTCGCAGGGCCGGGCTCTGGAAAAACACGCGTCATCACCCGCCGCGTTGCGCACCTGATTCAGCGCTGCGGCATCGCGCCGTGGAACGTGCTGGCCATCACCTTCACCAACAAGGCCGCCGCCGAGATGCGCGAGCGCATCGGCCACCTGCTGACTGAGCGCCAGGCCAAGGCCGTCACCATCGCCACCTTCCACAGCCTCTGCGCCCGCCTGCTCCGCCAGTACGCCGACAAGCTCGGCCTGCCGCCGGGCTACTCGATCTACGACACCGCCGACCAGAAGCGCGCGATGAAGCAGGCGCTCGAAGACCTCGAGATCAGTGCCAAGAACTTCCCCCCCGCCACGATGCTCGCCTCGATCAGTAACGCCAAGAACGACCTCATCGGCCCCGAGCAGTTTGCACATAACGCCGCCAACTTCTACGACCGAACTGTCGCCAAGGTGTACACACGCTACGCAGAGATACTTGAAAAATGCCACGCGCTTGATTTTGATGACCTGTTACTGAAGACCGTCGAGTTGATGCGCCGGCACCCGGATGTGCTCGAGCAGATGCGCAGCCGGTACCTGTACGTGCTCATCGACGAGTACCAGGACACCAACCACGCCCAGTTCATGATCGCCAACGCGCTGGCCAGCGAGCACAAGAACATCATGGCCACCGGCGACCCGGACCAGTCGATCTACGGCTGGCGCGGCGCGAACATCCGCAACATCCTCGAGTTCGAGGACCACTACCCCGACCCGACGATTGTCCGCCTTGAACAGAACTACCGCTCCACGGGCATGATCCTCCAGACCGCAGACGCATTGATCCGTCACAACCGCGGGCGCAAGCACAAAGAGCTGTGGACGCAGAACGAGCCGGGCGAGGCTGTGCAGGTCGTCACCAACTTTGATGAGCGGGCCGAGGCGAAGTGGGTCGTCAACACCTTCCGCGACCTGCACGACAAGCAGGGCATCCCGTGGGGCCACATGGCCGTGTTTTACCGCATGAACTCGCTGTCACGCGTGATGGAAGAAGCGCTGCGTGATGGCGGCGTGCCCTACCAGATCGCGCGGGGCACCGCGTTCTACGACCGCAAGGAAATCAAGGACGCGGTCGCGTATCTACGAACGATCGCCAACCCGGCGGACGAAGTGAACATGCTGCGGATCATCAACACGCCAGCACGCGGTATCAGCGAGACAACGATCAAGCAGATGCAGGCCTATACGCTGGCGCAGAACGTGGCGGTCGATGCGGTGCTGGCCAACCCGCTTCTGCTGACCCACCTCAACAGCCGGGCCCAGAACGCGCTGGCTAAGTTCGACAAGATGCTCCAGGGCTGGCAGAAGACCGTCGATCGAGAGGGTCAGGATACCGACGGCGAGCGCACGAGCCTGCGCTACTTCGTCGAGCGCGTTCTGCGTGAAAGCGGGCTTGAGGATCTTTATCGCAACGACAAGTCCGACCCGGACGGCGACCGCATGGACAACCTTGGGGAACTGGTCAGCGCCGCCCAGCTCTTTGAGCAGGAACTGATCGCCGAGATCCAGGCCGACAGCGATGGACGACAGATCGATGCGCCTTTGAAGGATAAACTGCTGGCCTTCCTCGAACGCATCGCCCTGATCGCCGACATCGACGGCGTCAACTCCGACCAGGGCCAGGTCACGCTCATGACCCTGCACGCGGCCAAGGGGCTTGAGTTTCCCGCGGTGGCCATCATCGGTTTTGAGGACGGCCTGCTGCCGCACCAGCGCGCGACCAACGACGATCACGAGATGGAAGAAGAACGCCGACTGGCCTTTGTCGGCATCACGCGCGCGATGCGGCACCTCTACCTGACCCACGCGCGATCACGCACGATCTTCGGCCAGACCCAGGGCACCACACGCAGCCGGTTCTTCAGCGAACTACCCGAACATGCCGTGCAATTCATCGAGCCTGAGGGCGATGGCCCGGACCGATACGACCCCTTTGCCGGGAGGGAGCTGCGTTCGGTTGCAGCCAAACAGGCGTCTCTTTTCCCTGCGGGCACGCTCGTCCGCCACGCGCAGTTCGGCATCGGCACGGTGCTGGACGTCAGCGCGATGGGCTCGATCACGCGGGCCTCGATCCGCTTCAACACGCACGGCCGAAAGACGCTGGTCCTGCAGTACGCCAACCTCGAGCGAGTCGGCGGGCCGAATCGAAACGATTCTTTCAGCGAAGTGAGCGATGACGATATACCGATCTGACATGAATCGATTGCGTTGAAATTGCCGCGACGCTACGCGTCGCCGGCGAGTTGGAACACGCCTATCATGCTTTACCGGCGACGCGTAGCGTCGTGGGTATTGTCGCAAGCGATACAGGCTGTCATTGCCATGCACCACACGCTTATCAAAATCTGTGGCATCCGTGACATCGCCACCGCGTGCGCCGCGGCGGATACAGGAGCGCACTGGATCGGACTGGTCTTCGTTGCCAAGTCGCCGCGATTCGTCACGCCGCAGCAGGCGCTCGCAATCGTGGATGCGCTGCCTAGGTCCGTTGAGCCCGTCGGCCTGTTCGTTGATGCTCACGCGGACCAGATCAGAACAACGTCACAGACCGCCGGTATCCAGACCGTTCAGTTGCACGGCCACGAACCGATCTCGATCCTCGATGCGCTGCAAGACCTGCGTGTGATCAAGGCGCTGCCCTATGCCGAGGACCTGGTCGCCAAGTCCGGGCCCTGGCAGACCTCGCCGGTCACGCAGGCGCTGTTGATCGACACGCCTTCGACGGGGGAACTGACCGGCGGCAGCGGGGTCGCGTTCAACTGGCAGGAGTTGGCGGGCAAGATGGGGCAATTCGGTAAACCCGTGATTCTCGCCGGCGGGCTGACCCCCGAGAACGTCGGCGAGGCGATCCGTGTCGTTCGGCCATACGCCGTCGATGTCTCCAGCGGCGTCGAGTCGTCGCGTGGCGTCAAGGATGTCGGATTGATCAAGGCGTTCTGCGAGGCGGTGCGGCAGGCCGATCGGGATCTTGAGTAACCGCGGAGAGCGCGGTCAATCCAAACGCATTTCAAGCTACAATCCCCGCCCTATGAAGCGTGTGCTCTCGGGACTTCAACCCTCTGGCCAACTGCACCTGGGCAACTATGCCGGGGCGATCAAGCAGTTCCTCAACCTCCAGCGCGACCACGAGATGTACGTCTTTGTCGCTTCGTACCACGCGCTGACCTCGGCCCGCGATCCGGCGCAGCTTCGTGCGGACATCCGGCAGGTCGTCATCGATTACCTCGCGTTCGGGCTTGACCCGAAACAGACTCACATCTATCTGCAGCAGGATGTGCCGCAGGTGACTGAACTTGCCTGGCTCTTGTCGTGCGTGTGCCCCAAGTCGCAGATGGACAAGGCCACGAGCTACAAGGATAAAGTCGCCAAGGGCCTGAACGCGTCGATCGGGCTTTACACCTACCCGATCCTGCAGGCGGCGGACATCCTCAGCGTCGACCCGGACCTCGTGCCTGTGGGCGAAGACCAGCGTCAGCACATCGAGATCACCCGCGACCTTGCACAAAAATTCAACCACCACTTCTGCCCTGGTAGCGATGAAGACCCCACCAAGGCGGTCTTCCGGTTGCCGCAAGCGATGATCCGTGAAGACGCGGGCGTGGTGCCGGGCATCGACGGGCAGAAGATGAGTAAGAGCTACGGCAACGGTATCGACCCGTTCATGGAAGAAAAGGCGCTGCGAAAGCGGATCATGAAAATCGTCTCCGACTCGACGGCCGTCGATCAGCCCAAGGACCCCGACAACGACACGACCTTCCTGATCTTTACCGCGCTGGCAGGCAAGGACGACCCGCGAACGGTCGCACTCCGCAACCAGTATCTGAACCCACCATCCGGGGGCTTCGGCTACGGCCACGCGAAGCAGGCGCTGTTTGAACTGATCCTCGACGAGTTCGGCGAAGCGCGCAAGCGGCGTGTCGAACTGATCAACGACCCGGGCTATGTTGAAGAGGTGCTCAAGGCCGGCTCAGCGGCTGCGAACGAAAAGATCGCGTCCGTCATGAAGCGGGCACGCGAGGCGGCGGGGCTTTAGGCCGGTTCACTTACAAATACAGCATCATGAACGAAGCCCACGCCGCGACGGCGTGGGCTTCTGTCTTCTGTCTTCTGTCTTCTGTCTTCTGTCTTCTGTCTTCTGTCGTGATCGGTTGGCTTGGGCGATCAGGCTGCGCCGCTGCCCGGGGTCCGTGATGCGGCGGTTTTCTCGATGATCATGGCCCATGTCTCGCGTTCGTACTTGATGAGCTTGAGCGCTTCGTCCAACGGGTCGGTCTGGCGCTTGGTGCTTGCCTCGATCAGCAGGCGGTAGATGTAGGTGTACAGTGCGGTAAGCTTCTGAGTCACCTCGGGCATGACCTCACGGTTAAGCGAGTTGGACAGTTCCAGGACGATCTTCTGGGCCTTACTGATGTTGGTATAGGAGATGTCGTAGTTCTTCTGCTCAAGGCCTTTGCGTCCCTGGGTCAGGAAGCGGATGCAGCCATCAAAAAGCATGAGTCGAAGCTGCTCGGGCTTGGCGCTGAGCACCTGGTTGCGGAGGTACGGGTTGGTGACGGTCGGGTTCATGGCCGGTGAATCGCTAGCTGAACTTAGAGTCGCGCTGCACTGGCGTTATCGGCTGGGTTGGCCGGGCGGTTCAATCGGTGTCATTGGCGTCCAATAATCAGGACCGGCAACGGGCGGAAACGTCGATCACTGGTTGTTGCGTGAGATCTGCTGAATCTGCGTCAGCGACGAGCTCTGGTCCTGGAGCTGGGCGAGCGCGGCTTCCATGGCCTGGAACTGTGCGAGTAGCCGTTGTCGCTTGGCTTCGATGCGAACGTCGAGGTCTTCGATGCGTTTTTCATTGAGCCCGACCTGGGTATCGAGCGTGTCGAGCTTGGTCTGGATCACGCCGTCGATGCTGTCGGTCAGCCGCTCCAGGAGCTTACTGATCTCGACCCCTACGCCCTGGGCGACGAGCGTTTCGGTCGGTTCGCCGTCCACATCGAGCTCGAACTGCTCGAAGGTGAGCAGGGCTTCGACAGCGTCGCGGTCGGTCTGCAGGGCCTGCTGGAACTTATCCTGGTCGAACTCGATGCGTGCGCCCTGACCGACACGGATGCCGATCTGTGAGAGCGAGGTGTACTGTCCGGTCAGCGCGCTGTTGGGCTGGATCAGCGAGTTGTAAATCGCGTTACGGACCTGCGCGACGGTGGAGTCGCCCAGGAGCAGGCCCCGCTGCTCAGTATCTGCGTTGTAGCTGTCGTAGCGGTCGAGCGTATCAAACACGTTGTTGAGCGTATCCACCAGTGAGCTGGCGTTATCAACAATCGCTTCATCGTCGAGCGAGATGGTGACGGTGACGGGGTTGTTGCTGACGGACAAGAGGCTGATGTCGGCTCCGGGGATGATGGACGAGAGGGTGTTGGACTTGGACTCGACGACGATGGAAGTTGAGGGGTCGTTGCCGCCGTAGAAGACGACCGCATCCTGGGCCTGGCTGAGGTTGATGGTGTTCAGGCCCAGCCCGCCGTCGTCAAAGACAAACGCGCCGTCGGTGCCCGCCTTTTCGGAGCTGAGGCTCAATCGGAAGGGTGCACCGGGCGTGCCGTCGTTGATAATCGAAGCTCCGACGCCGACGTTGGCGTCGTTGATCTTGTTGGCGACCGTCTGCAGGGTGTCGCCGGCCGCGAGGGTGATGACGGTCTCGAAACCGCCTTCGATGTCGTCGCCGGCGTTGGCTGCGGTGCCTGCGATGCCCAGTTCGGTAGCGGTGGTTGAGCCGACTTCGACCACGGAGATGGCAATGGTGCCCGGCCCGTTGTCGACGATCGTGATGCCGTTGCCCGTGGCATTGACCTGGGCGATGATCTTTCCGCCGGGGCTGGCGCCGTTGATCTCGGCGATGACGTCGTCGATGGTCAGCTCGTTGCCCTGCGTGAGGTCGACGGTGAAGCTGACGCCTTCAGAGTCGGTGATCGTGAACTTGCCTCGAGTGATACCCAGGTCATCGATGTGCGTGCCGCCAGAGACATAGGCGTAGTCGAGGTCGCCTGAGTCTGTGACGCCATCGGCGAAGCTGCCGAGGATGCCCAGTTGATTTGCGACCGAGCCAACGGTGTCTGCGATGGTCAGTTGCCCTGCGCCGCCCGCGGTGTCGGCGACCTGGATTCCGTTGCCTGCGTTGTTCAGTGTTGCGCTGACGCCGATACCTGCGTTGTTGATCGTGTCAAGGATATCCTGAACCGAACGAGCGGCGGTGAAGTCGACGACGGCAGCGTTGCCCAGGGAGTCGGTGATGGAGACCTGCGCACCAACGGGCGGAATGCCAAACGGGTCGAGGTCAACGCCGGTGACGGAGGTGACATTGGCATCGATCGCCAGGCCCAGTTGTGTCGCGGTCGTTGCGCCGCCCAGTCCGTTAGCGACGCGTAGGTTTCCCGTGCCGCCGGAGGTGTCGGTGATGACGATTTTCCGGTTGACGATGGCGGCGGTGACATCGACGGTGCCCGCGCTGTTGATGGCGGAAATAAGATCACCAACGGTTGTCATCGTGTTGAGATTCAGATCGACCGAGCCGCCGTTCTTGTCGACGATCTGCAGGTCGTAGTTGGCGTCCGCGTTGGTGGCCGGGCCTGTTCCCTGAAGGATGTCGGCGAGCAAGGTCGCGCTGTTGACGGGTACCTGTCCGACACCGATGACCCCGCCAATGCCCAGCCCGCCTTTCACATCGCGAAGCAGCTTGGAGTTGATCGTTGCGATGACGCGGTCGCCGTTGAGGATGCCGTCGGCATTAGCGTCG
>JBGSTE010000226.1:0-4624 GCA_041736655.1 Phycisphaeraceae bacterium
TTTTGGGAGGGCGAGGCTCCCGCCGAGCCGCGCTTTATTAAGGGCTGGCGGCTCGGCGGGAGCCTCGCCCTCCCACCAGACTTCTGGTGTTTACGCCTCCACCAGCGACGTGATCCTGGCCATCAGCTCGTCGATGTCAAAGGGCTTCTTGATGAAGTCGTTGGCGCCGCTGGCCAACAGGCCATCGATCTCCTCGCGGTTGACCACGCCCGAGACGATGAGGATCTTCATCGCGCTGAGGTTGTCGTTCTGTCGCACGGTCTTGCACACGACGTTGCCGTTGATGTCCGGCAGCATGTAGTCCAGGATCATCAGGTCGGGCTTGAACTCGTTGGTCATCAGCCCCGCGTCATAGCCGGTCGCCGCCGATCGCACCTCGAAGCGTTCGTCCCGGCCGAGCACATCCTTGAAGAGCTCAACGATCTGCGGGTCATCGTCGACGACGAGAATTTTTTTCTTGCCCTGGGTGAACTGATCGGTGGGGATCTCGTTGTGCTTCATGAAGCGGATGAGTTCTTCCCGCGGGATGCGGCGGAAGCGCGAGCCGGGCACGCGGAAGCCTTTGAGTCGGCCGGCGTCGAAGCACCGGATGATGGTCTGCTGGGAGACCTTGCAGATCTCCGCCGCCTCGCCGGTGGTGAAGACCTGCTTGTCTTTGAGAGTTTGTGCGTCGGTGCCGGCATTGCCGTTGACGTGGTTCGATCCGTTATTGCTGCCGCTCATGGCATGTCCCTCGATCGTGAACCGGGCCTGAATGTGGGCTCGCCACGCAACAGCACGCGTCCCTGCGTCGGCGGCCCGGGCCTTGCCCAGGTTGTCCAGTTTCACAATCGGGGGTTTAAGCGCGCGACTTAATGCGGTCTGTGCGGGCTGGCGGAGATAGAAAGAAAACGCTCATCCGTTTGTGACGGTTGAGCGTCCGGATAATGGCCTGAGCAACTCGCTTTACCCGTGTCTTTACAGCAGAGGCGATTGCGTAGCCGCCGCGTAACACGCGGGGGTCAATCAACACATCAGACTAACGCGGTCGCGTGCTGCTTACGCCGGCGACGACGCAATCGGATCGGGACCGAAAAAATCCACAGGCAGATCAAGCTAAACAGGGCCATGGCCGCCTTATCTTTAAAAGGCATCGAAAGAAACCTGTCTTTGGCCAAATAGAAAATCGAGGATTCGAGCTGTGGGGTGTCGTAATAGGCGGCCTGAAACTCGGCGTCGAGGTCCTTGCCCGCATCGATCCATGCCTGCTCCTGTTTGGCGATTTGTGCGAAGTACGCCTCGCCCTCAGCGATCTCCTGCTTCAAGTCCGCTTCAACGATTTCGAGCGTGACACCCCGCTCGCCTGCAATCGCATTTCGAGCCTTGTCGCGATAGGCCTCGCGTGCCTGCTCATCCTCCACCACATACGAAGCCCGAAGGTAGGCCCGCGCGGCGAGCCTATCAACTCCTCTGTTCCGCTGACTGACTAACAGGTCGCCGAGCGCTTCAAGCAGAATAGGTGAATCGTACTGGCCAAAGCGCATCATCCCGGACACGCCTTTGATGGCGCGTTTGACTTCATCAAACTCTGTACCGCTGCCTTCGATGCCAAGGCGTTGCACAACATATGCAGCAAATCCCGGCCCGTTATGAAAAGACTCAACGTAATCCGCCTCTAGCGGCAGGCTCTGCCCCGCCTTTCGCTGTTCGATCACGTACTCCACCAATAGCTTCTGATACACCTCCCGGCCAAAGTGAGCCTCGGGGTTGATCTCAATCGCGTTGCCGATATGCACCAGCCCCTTTTCGAAATCGCCGCCATGGATATAGAACGTGCCGAGGTTGGCTTGCGATTCGTACTGCCCTTCGTTCGGGAAGCGGGCGATCTTTGCGAGCATCGTTTCGATGGCCTTGTCGTGCTCGCCGAGCTTGTCGTAGGACACGCCCAGGTCGTCGTAGTCCGCCGCGCTGCGCTGCTGCACGGGCTTGGCCAGCACCTTCTCAAGCCGCCACTGGTAGTAGACCTGTGAGTGGCGCGGGAAGTAGCCGACGATCAGCTCATTGACTTCGGGGAACCTCGCCCGCTCCATCGCGAGGGTGTCGGTGTCCCAGATGCAGGCGCGGGCCGGCTGAGTAACGAACACCGCAAACAGCAGAGTCAGCCAGAGAACATGGGTTGCGATCAGGCGCATCGTCAATCTCCGCAGGCGGGTTTGCCGGTCATCTCTATGACTGTACGTGCCCGCGCGTTGATCAACAAGGAAAATCGCTCGAATCTACTTCGCGTCCGGCCGGAGGATCGCCTTGTCTTCGTACTCGCCCAGTTCCTGCTGGTACCAGAACAGGTCGCGCAGGCCGGAGTTGGGGCTCCAGGAGTGCAGGCGGCGCCAGTCGTTGCTCAGCGCGATCCACGGACCGGAGCCGGCATCAACGATATTGATTGTGATTTTGATCACTCGGTATGGTGTATGGTTGGAAGCGCGATATAATTAGGTTTGACTTGATTGGTTCACCTTGCTGGAGAATTGGATCGAGATGCTCAGTCGAGGCGGAGTCTTCCCGGGGACGCTTGGTTTGTGCGCGTGCGTGAGCGTAGGGCCGGCGCTGTTTGCCACCGCCACGCCGACGGTCGACGTCATTGTGCTCTCCGAGCAGTTCGTGCCCGGCGGGGGGTTCAAGGCCTTTGACGTGTTTGACGGCGTGGTGATGAACAACGCAGGCAAGATCGCGTTCCAGGCGACGCTGACCGACGATACGACGGGGGTCTGGACCTACGACGCGGTGAACGGGCTGGTTGAAGTCGTGCGTGAGGGTCAGGCCGGGCCCGCGGGCTTCGGCAACTTTGCCGGGTTTGGATTGCCGAAGTTGAATCAGTCGGGGCAGGTCGCGTTCGAGGCGACGGGGACCGGGCCGGCGGGGATGAACCAGGGCGTCTTCGTTGGTGGCGGGGTGGCCGGGCCTGTGATGCTCGCCGGCGCGGGCATGGCGGCGCCCGGCGGCAACGGTGTGTTTACGTCCGTCGAGATGGTGTCCTTCAACACATCGGGCCAGGCGGCGCTGCTCGGCGAGTTGACGCAGACGGCCGGCGGGACATCGGACGACACCGGCCTCTATCGCGCACAGGAGCAGCAAGCGTTGATCGAGATCGTCCGCGAGGGCGTGGCGACGCCGGTCGGCGGGACCTACGGCGGGTTCTTTCCCGAGGCCTTCTCGATGAACGACGCGGGCCGGTTCGTCTTCTCGACGCTGATCAACAACGTATCGCCGATCAACGCGTTCGGCGGGATGTTCGTGGCCGACGGCCAGAGTGATCCGACCCCGCTCTTGATCGACACGGCGCCCGCGCCCGACGGCAATGGGCTATTCGAGCGGCTGGGGTACCGTCGGCCGGTCTGGAACGACGCGGACCAGGCCGGCTTCCTCGCTGAGTTCGATCAGACCCAGGGCGGGAACTGGAAGCAGTTCGGGGTCGTCCGGGCCGACGCATCGGGCACAGCCCAGACCACGCGGGGAGAGGACCCCTCGCCGGACGGCAACGGCAATTTCTACAACTTCTCCTACCCCACGATCAATAACGCCGGTCAGCTTGCCTACATCGGCAACCTGCAGAACACCGCCGATCAGACGCAGGACAACGAGGGCATCTTTATCGGTGACGGGCTGGGTCCGCCGACGCAGGTGTTCCGCGAGGGCGCGCCGGCCGCCGGCGGCAATGGCGAGTACTTCGCCAACGGTGGCAAGTTCCTGCTCAACGATGCGGGGCAGATGGCTGTCCGCGTCCAGTACCGCCTTACCGACAACGGCTCGAACGACGACATCGGTATCGCGTTCTTCGACCCGCAGCTTGGCGTCATCGAGGTGGCACGCGAGGGCGACGACCTGCTGGGCAGCCGGATCACCCGCCTGCACCTGATCGCCCAGGACTTTTATGTCGACGACGGCAAGTTCGGCGACGAGCACAGCGCGCTGAACAACCACGGCCAGATCGCCTACCTCTTCCGCCTGCTCGACCGGCGTTGGGGCATCGCGGTCTGGACTCCGCCTTCGCAGGACCCCGCCGACCTCGATGGCGATGGCGATGTGGATGATGCGGACTTCGGCATCGCCTTCGCCGCGTTCACCGGACCCGACAACGGGCCTTCACTGAATCCCACCGCAGACCTCGACCGTGACGGCGATGTCGACGACGCCGACTTCGGTCTTGCCTTCGCAGCGTTCACCGGGCCGGGCGATGCGGCGAACGTGCCCGAGCCGACGAGTCTGGCGATGCTGTCGATCAGCGGGCTTCTTGTACTTCGTCGTTGGCGTTGAGGGTACTGTTCACTTCGCGTCCGGCCGGAGGACTGCTTTGTCTTCGTACTCGCCCAGTTCCGTCTGGTACCAGAAGAGGTCGCGCAGGCCGGAGTTGGGGCTCCAGGAGTGCAGGCGGCGCCAGTCGTTGTCCCACGCGATCCACGAGCCCGAGCCGTCGGCATAGATGTGGTTGCCGCCCAGCGGCGTGCCGATGCCGTCGGTCTCAAAGCCGTGCGCGGGGATGCCCGTGTAGGCCACGCCGTTGAACCCGTTGACATCGCCGAAGTTGCCGTTGATACGGATGGTGGTCTCGGTGACCATCGCGCGGTCCGAGTCGCTGTCGTCGAGGGTG
>JBGSTE010000236.1:0-10115 GCA_041736655.1 Phycisphaeraceae bacterium
CTTCGCGGCCTTCACCGGCCCCGGCGGCGGCGCGGGTGTCGTGCCCGAGCCCACCAGCCTCGCCCTGCTGGGTCTGGGTGGTTTGATGATCGCTCGCCGTCGACGCGCGTGATTGATCTGCGGTCTTGGGCACAAGCCTCAGGCCACTAACTTGATCCTCCTTTACCCGGCCGACACCTTGCGGTGTCGGCCGGGCTTTTTATGATGCTCATGCAACATAGCCCAACACATCGCAACTCCAGGCAGACCCTCTCATGTTCACGCACCGCCAGCGCATTCGATTTGTCCTGCTCGGCTGCCTGTTTCTCTTAACTACAGCGGTCGGATGTCAACCTGTTGAGTCAGCGGACAAGGCCTATCCGGACCCGGGTCGCTTTGAACAGGCGATCATGAAGTTTGAAAAGATGGATGCTGCGTCGCCTGCGCCGGTGGGCGCGGTGGTGTGTGTGGGCAGTTCGAGCATGCGGATGTGGCATGATCGGATCGGCCAGGACCTTGAGCCGTTGACGATCATTGCGCGCGGGTTTGGCGGGAGCAACATGAACGACCTGCTGGTGTATGTCGATCGTGTGGTGATTGCGTATCGGCCGCGGGCGGTGGTGATTTATGAGGGGGACAACGATATTGCTCAAGGCGTGTCGCCGGCGATGATCGCCCGGACATTTGATGATGTGGTCGATCGGATTCATGCGACGCTGCCGGACTGCCGGGTCTATGTGCTGGCGATCAAGCCCAGCCCGGCGCGCTGGGAGCTTTGGCCGATGATGCAGGAGGCCAATCGGCTGCTGAAGCGGTCCTGTTCGACGGATAAGCGATTGACGTTTATCGACGTGGCCGGGCCGATGCTTGGGGATGATGGCCGGCCTCGGCCGGAGCTGTATGTCGAGGACCGGCTGCACATGACTCGCGCGGGGTACGAGGTCTGGCGGGAGGCGGTTCGGCCGGTGCTGGTGGAGGCTGAACGCGGCTTCGAGCCGTAGGATGGTTCTGCCGGGTCGCCATATCATGGAGTCAGGCAGGATGCCTATTTTTTAGGCAACAATTTTTTTCATCGCGTCCTCGATAGGCGTTGATATTTTGTTTTGCTGAGATTATGATTCTCTTGAACCTGGCAGCGTTGCCAGGCTGTGACCGTTGTTCGCCGCGATATGTCTGGCAGCGATAAGCCCGGCAGCGGCGGGTCGGATCGAGGAACTTCTTTTCAGGAGTGGTCAGCGACCATGAGCAAATCGAAGCTTGAATACATTTGGCTGGACGGCTACAAGCCCACCCAGAGTCTGCGGAGCAAAACCAAGATCGTGGACGATTTCAGCGGCAAGCTGGAAGACTGCCCGATCTGGTCCTTTGACGGCTCATCGACCCAGCAGGCTGAAGGGCGCAAGTCCGACTGTCTGCTGAAGCCCGTGTTCGTCTGCCCGGACCCCGCGCGCAAGAACGGGTTCCTGGTGATGAACGAAGTACTCAACCCCGACGGCACGCCGCACGAGACCAACGGCCGGGCGCTGATCGATGACGACGACGATGACTTCTGGTTCGGCTTTGAGCAGGAGTACACGCTGATCGACCCGGAAACGATGCGTCCGCTGGGCTTCCCGGCAGGTGGCTACCCGCGTCCGCAGGGCCCGTACTACTGCTCGGTGGGTGCGATGAATACCTACGGCCGAGAGCTGATTGAAGAGCACCTGGACCTGTGCCTGGCTGCGGGCCTGAACATCGAAGGCATCAATGCCGAAGTGCTCGCTGGCCAGTGGGAGTTCCAGGGCTTTGCCAAGGGCGCGGCCCGCGCCGGTGACGAGATGTGGATCGGTCGTTATTTGCTCGAGCGCACCGCAGAAAAGTACGGCGTGTCGATCTCCTGGCACTGTAAGCCGATCATGGGCGACTGGAACGGCTCGGGCATGCACGCGAACTTCTCCAACACTGTGCTGCGGACCTGTGGCAGCAAGGAAATCTACGGCAAGATCTGCGAGGCCTTCGGCACGCCCGAGCGCATCAAGGCCCATATCTCCGTCTACGGTGCCGACAACCATATGCGTCTGACCGGCCTGCATGAAACGCAGTCGATCGACAAGTTCTCCTACGGCGTATCGGACCGCGGCGCTTCGATCCGCATCCCGATCGCCACGGTCGAGCGCGGCTATAAGGGCTGGCTCGAAGACCGCCGGCCCAACTCGGCCGCCGACCCGTACAAGGTCGCAGCCGTGATCGTCAAGACGGTCAAGGACGCGTGCAAGAAGCTCGCGCTCACGGCGGTCTGATTCGGTCAACGATTCTGCCTTGATATCAAGCTGATTCCTCCTGCCCCGGGCAGGCCTCTCGCAGGCCTGCTCGGGGTTTTTCTTGAAGCGGTGCCAGTTTCTTATTGATGCTTGGTTGATTTGGCGCTTGCGGGTAGCATGACGCGATGTTCGGGCTCAGGCCCTACAGATCGAAAGGCAATCGTCATGAATCAACGCCAAGCATGGGTGCTGTTGACGGGCTTGTTCCTGGTGTTGATGCTGGCCGGCGTCGCGCTGGCGGCGGATGGCAAGCCGTTGACGATGAGCGAGGTCGGCAAGCTGATTGAGGACAAGTCAACACCGCAGCAGGTGCTGGAGCTCATGTCCGAGCGCGGCGTAGGCTTTCGCGTCACATCGACTGCAGAAAAACGGCTGACAGACTGGGGTTTCACCGCGGTGCAGATCGAGCTGGTCCGCAAGATCGCTGCGGGCGAGAAGATCGATTTGAACGCGCCGCCGGCCGAGGCGGGGCCGGGTGATGAAGCGGGGCCCGGGGCGAAGAAGGACTATCCGGTGGGTTATCCGAACGCGGATACTTGGCATCAGGCAGAGCAGAAGCGGATCGAGCGGGCGATCAAGAACGCTGAGCTTGGTTATAAGCGGATCGAACTGTCGCGCTGCACGCTGTACTGTTCGGACAAGCGCGCGGCGGATTTGGTGCCGATGCTCAAGAAGCTCGAAGCGGATTTGATCAAGCGTTTCCCCGTGTCGCTCGTGAATGCATGCTCGCCCAAGTCGGCGCATATCGTGGTGGTGGATGGCGACTCGGAGTGGCGCCGGTGGGTCAAGGCCTGTTTTGATTCGTATGAAGAAGACCGGATTCGATATCGCTTTGGTCCCGAGGACGACCCGCGTCCGCAGTTGATCGAGGGCTCGGGCTATTACCTGCCTCACTGCGCGGTGATGCACGCCGACGCCTTGCTGACCGATGAGCGGGTCTCGCGCGGCACGGCGTATTCGCTGGGGCACCTGATGATGATCCAGGCTGGCGGTGAGGCAAGGCCCGACGCGTTAATCACGGGCTTTGGCGACCTGACGGAAGCGACGGCCCACGGCACGCCATCGATCATGGTCTATTCGTATGAGAAGCGCGACCTGACCGGCGAGAGCGCGTGGAAGCAGGCTGTAGCCAAGCTGTTCAAGGATAAGAAGATTACGGACGCGGCCGGTCCCTGGACGTTCAAGACGGACGCGATGTCGCCGGAGGATTATGCGCAGGCGTGGTCGCTGGTCTCGACGCTGGCGGAGGCACCGGAGAAGTTCGCCAAGGCGGTGGAAATGGTTCGCAACAAAGAAGCGGCGATGGGGCAGGCGGTGGGTGAGACCTTCGGGCTCGAGGACCGCAAGCTGCTGGAGGCCTGGTACAAGTGGGTCAATCAGTAGGGTGATTGAAGACTGAAGTTGCAGATATGCGTTGAAGCCGGTCCTGAGCGACAGCGAAGGTCCGGATGGTTTTGCGTTTTCAGTTCAGTGATTATCAAGCAAAAAAACCGGACCTTCGCTGACGCTCAGGACCGGCTTCTTGGATCTGTTGAATTTCAGGGTCTTCGCGTCAAGCGACTTACTTCTGCAGGTCGGCGAACATGGGGGTGGAGAGGTAGCGTTCGCCGAAGGAGCAGCCGATGGTGACGATGGTCTTGCCGGGGTTCTTCTCTGCGATGCGGCAGGCGGCCAGGACGTTGGCACCGGTGGAGATGCCGCCGAGGATGCCTTCGGTGGCCATGAGTTTGCGTGCGGTGGCGAAGGCTTCATCGGAGGTGATGCGCTCGACGCTGTCGACAATCTTCATGTCGCAGTTTTTGGGGACAAAGCCTGCACCGATGCCCTGGATCTTGTGCGGGCCGGGCTGGACCGGCTCGCCGTTGCGTGTCTGGGTGATCACCGGCGACTCGACGGGTTCGACGGCGATGCACTTGACCGAGGCTTTCTTTTCCTTGAGGAACTTGCCTGCGCCGCTGATGGTCCCGCCTGTGCCGACGCCTGAGACGAGGAAGTCGACCTGGCCCTGGGTATCGTTCCAGATTTCCGGGCCGGTGGTGTTGTAGTGAACCAGCGGGTTGGCGGGGTTCTCGAACTGCTGGGGCATCCATGTATTCTTCTCGGCAGCGACGAGTTCCGCGGCCTTGGCGATCGCGCCCTTCATGCCTTCGCTGGCGGGGGTCAGGACGAGATTGGCGCCCAGCGCCCGCAGCAGGGCCCGTCGTTCGAGTGACATGGACTCGGGCATCGTGAGCGTGAGCTTGTAACCGCGCGAGGCACAGACGAACGCCAGCGCGATGCCGGTGTTGCCCGAGGTCGGCTCGATGATGTGCGTGTCGGCGTTGAGCAGGCCCTTGGCTTCGGCGGCCTCGATCATCGCCCGGCCGATGCGGTCCTTGACGCTCGCCAGCGGGTTGAAGAACTCGCACTTGAGGTAAACCTTTGACCCGTTGTCCGGCGCGAATTTGTTGACCCGGACCAACGGGGTGTTAAAGACGGTGTCGATGATGTTGGCGTAGGCCTTGTTGTGCAGCAGGGCGGCGGTGGTCGACATGGGGTTCTCCTGTTCGTGAGCGATGAAGCCTTGGCGAGTGAAAATCTGTTTCGCGTTCCGCATGGTAAGCGTTGGGCGTGGGCCTGCCAAGCCGTCGAGTTGGTCTCCGGGCGGCGCGGGCCTACAATGCCGGCTCGCAACCGTTGTTTTCGATCTTAAAACAAGCTGAAAGGACCAAACATGGCCCGTACTGTCACCCTCAAAGGCAACCCGATCCAACTGGCCGGCAACAAGGTTGGCGTGGGCGATACCGCGCCCGACTTCGCCGGCACGGGCCTGGACCTGAGCGAAGTGAAGCTCTCCAACTACAAGGGCAAGGTCGTCATCCTTTCCACCGTGCCGTCACTCGATACGGGCATCTGCGACCTGCAGACCAAGCGATTCAATAAAGAAGCGGCCGCCAGCAACTTTGTCGTCCTCACCGTCTCCTGCGACCTGCCCTTCGCGATGAAGCGATGGTGCGGCGCGACCGACTCGTCTGCCGTCGTCTGCGTCTCGGACTTCAAGACCCGCAGCTTCGGCAAGACGTACGGCCTGGAACTGGCCGACGGTCCGCTGGCCACGCTGATCGCCCGCAGCGTCAGCGTCATCGACAAGACCGGCAAGATCGTCTACCAGGAACTGGTCCCCGAGATCGCGCAGGAGCCGAACTACGACAAGGCGATCGCGGCGGCCAAGGCGGCGGGGTGAGTATCGAGAGGCCCTGTCGGGTCTGATCTCGCGTCAGTTTAATTGGAGTTGATCCATCTCAAGCCGAGTCTTCGCGTAGTAGGCGAAGATTTTTTCAATGGACACGCCATACTTTTGAGTGAACGCTTCTTCGACCGACAGGCCCTGCTTGATGCCGCGGATCATCTCGACATATCCCTTTCGGTTCTCCTTGATCATCATGTCGGTCAGCTCGTAGGCCATGCCGTAGTCGTCGAAGTTGATATTTTCTGCCGAAAGGAAATCACCGATCCGGCCCGCTTTCTTAACGCGTTCGTGAGATTTCTGAATTTTGTTGACAGTGAACTTGGCATCGACCAGGTTTGCTGACACGTATTCGGCTAGGCCTTCGTCGAGCCAGCTATCGATGAAGATCCTGGACTTGTATCGGGCGAGAAAACCGTGTGTCGCCTCGTGGACCAGCAGTTTCGCGGTGTCCTTCTGATTGGACTGCTGGTACATCAGGATGTGGACATCGCCGTTGCCCCGGGTGCGGCAGATCCCGGCCGACCCCGGGAGAGATACTTCATATGTTTCATTGTTATAGCGTTCGTAGTCTTCTTTCTTGGCGAAGAAAATCAGCAGGCCCTTGCCCCGCCAGATATTTTGCTTCTTATCGATGTCGAAGATTTCACACATGCGGTCGTACATCTTGTCGACCAGAGACACCCAGTAGCGCGATTCATCGGCAGTCAGGTCGCTGTAGACAATAAACCGCTCGGTTTGTGTATGCTCCATTTTCAGGCCGAGCTTGGCCATCTGTGCATCGGTGAAGCTGATCATGTCGTTGATGGCTTTCTCGCTCTGCTCCGCGGTGAGCGTGGGCCAGGCCTTGGGATATTTTGCTTCGGCCGGGTCTGCCTGATCTTCCTTCTCGCCGGGGTTGGGGCCGAGGGGTTGTTTATCCTGAGGCGGGTCCGCGTTATCAAGGCTGGCGCGTAGCTTTGCGATGCGATCGGCCGCGTTGGCGTCTGCTCGCTCGGCATAGGCCAGCAGTTGTTCGACCTGCTTCTTCTCCCCACCGATCTGGATCAGAATCTCCGCAGCGATCAGCAGTCCCTCTGCGTCTTTTCGGTCCGGAAGTTGAGCAATGAAAGAATCAAGACGCTCAGGTGCGAGGTCGGCCCAGGCCACGCTGTGAGGTGTCTGGTCTTTATCCTTATAGCTCAAGGTCGAGAGATTGAACCATACGACTGTACCGATGATGCGCTGGCCCGGGTCCTCCCGCAGCGACAGGGCGACCTTGGCGTTTGAACGCGGGCGCGCTGCGCCTTCGGGAACCTGCACTGAGTCATCATTGCAGTTAACGGATTCAAATCTGTCCAAAGCCTGCGCAAGGCTTCGATTGAAGAATAAACAAGCCATGAACACGCTAGCCAAGATCAATGCACAACGTATCTTGCGATGAAACAGACGGCCAGCGCCGCTCGAATCAGGACGACGGATTCTGTGTCGGATGTTATCGTGACGCATGCTAATGTTTCCGGAAAGAATTGAAACCGTTATTTTAATCCTGAGCGAAGCAAAAAACAATGCTTTTTTGCAAACAAAACTCAACTTACTCAATGGGCTCACTAACGCCGGCTCCAATGAGCAGGTTGTGCGCAGCCTGGTGATAAATCATTGCGAGATGATTGCCAGGCAATGCCGCCCCGCGCAGTATTGGGCTTGCTTTCGGATCGACCGTCGGATCAACCTTGTTCAGGTCCGGATCAACAATCGGGCTGGGCCCGACGTAGTCGGTTTCCAGAAGCGTGCGAAGGGCCCAGAAGCGTGAGGCGTACAGATCAAAGCCGTGTCCCGGATCATCTGCAGGTGTACTGGCGTGCTTGGGGTCCGGGTCGGCGTTGCTGGTGCTGGCGACGATATCGCTGCCAAAGAGCACGCGCCCGGGGTTGGCTGCGACGAACTCGCGGAATCGTTGCGGGTGCTTTGAAAGCTCGCGGACCTGCCACTTGGTCGCCGAGGTATCGATGACGTAATTCGGATGACGCTGCAAAAATTTGTGTAGCCAGTCGAGGTCTTCCGGCCAGCCTCCCATGTGCGCGCCGATCCACGTCACGTCGCCGTATTGATCCAGCAGGCGCTCGAGCGGTTTGTATTGGTCGAGCTTCGTGCCGTATTTGGATGCGTCGGCGTAATCAGTTGCAAACCACGTGTCCGGGTCTCCCACGTGCGTCATGAAGATCCGGTAGCCCAGGTCATAGGCGAGCTTCATGCCCTGCAAACGGATCGGTGAATCCAGCAGCAGGGCGTTGTCTTTGCCCGGCGCGAAGTCTCGGCCGCGCGGCGCTGCCCAGAACTTGATGATCCGCGAACCCAGCGCGTAAAACGCCTCGATGTCCGACAGCCAACCCGAGGTGTAGGTCTCGGGATTATCACGCTTACTAAAGTCAGGCACGCAGATGAACTGGATGCGACCGCGACGCTCGGCAGGTAGCGAATCGATGATCGGCCTGACGTTGGCGAGCCCAGTCATGGTCCAGCAGCGGTCGATGCCATAGGCGTCGGCAACATCAAGGAACACCTCGGCAGCGCGCGGCGAGCTGATGTGCGTGTGGAAGTCGATGATCGGGCCTGTATAACCAAAGCACCCGGCTTCAGCGGTGTAGTCCAGCCCCAGGCGGTTGGCGTCGGTGATCGGTCGGTTGCCGGCGGTTTTGGCGTGGCAGGCGGACTTCACGGGCATCTGGCGGGTCTCCGGGCGTAGGTTCGCATGATCGATGGGCATTTGGCCGACATGAAGTGTAGCCCTAACGATTATGATGGTCCGCCCCGGCAGACCGCAGGAGCCAAGCGATCCACAAGCTCAAGCCGACTCAACACGAAGACGCCAGGCCTGAGCCGGGCAAGGCGACCGGCAAATCCGCAGGCGACAAGCCCAGGCCGCGCTACGACCTGCTCGCGCTGGACCTGGACGGCACGCTGCTGCGATCGGACAAACAGATCGCCAAGTACGACGCGGTTGCCATCAAGGAGGCGATCCGACGCGGCGTCAAAGTCGTCATCGCCACCGCCCGCCCGCCACGCTCCTCACGCTTCATCCATGCCAAGCTCGGCCTGGATACCCCGCTGATCAATTACAACGGCGCGCTGATCCACCATGTGCAGCAGGCCAGGCATATCTTCCACGAGCCACTCCCCGCCGACATCGCTCGCAGCATCATCGAGCTGGCACGCTCGCTTGAACCCAAGATCGTTGTCAGCATCGAGACCCTCGACCGCTGGTACACCGACCATGATGATCCGAAACTGCAGACCGAGACGGCCCGAAAATTCAAACCCGACTTCATCGGCTCGCTGGATGTGCCCCTGAGCACCGCGGTGACCAAGCTCATGCTCCTTGGCAGTAAACGCCGGATCAGGAGCGTGCAGGAACAAGTGACCTCTACCTTTGCGGGACAGGCCAATTTTATCCAGAGCGATGAACAGATCATCCAGATTGTTCACCCGCACGTAGACAAAGGCCGGGCGCTGGAGCGGATCGCCACAGACTACGGCATCGCGCCTGATCGGGTCTGCGCGATCGGCGATGCGCCTAACGACACCAGCATGTTGCGCTATGCGGGCCTGGGCATCGCGGTGGCCAATTCCTTCGGCAGCGCCCGCGACGAGGCGAACGTACTGCTCGACTACACCAACGATGACTGGGCCGTGGGCCGAGCGATCGAACGCTACGTCCTGCGCGACAACGCCGTCGAACGCGAAGTTAAAAAGTACGAGTCCAAAACAAGTAGTGAATAATCTCTCGACCGCCGCCGCGAAGCGCTCCTTTGTTCTTATGAAGCGACGCGGCTCAGCCGCGCACGACAAAATAAAAACCGCCGTCAACGCTCAAGAGCGCGGACGGCGGCGGAGGAGAAAACAGAGTTGTGGCTTTGGCCGAGTGTCGCCCCGACAGGCATTATGACGTCTGTACGGGTATTTTTGTTCGCCAAATTCTCACAAAATGAAAAATTATTTCACTTCGATCTTGCGCGGCTTAACCTCTTCCTTCTTCAAGAGCCGCAGCGTCAGCACCCCGTGGTCCAGCTTCGCCTCGACGTTCGTCGCGTCCACCGTCGTGGGCAGGGTGAACTGCCGATGCACACGTGTGAACCGACGCTCGTTGAGGTGCGTCTTGCCCTCAGCCTGTTTCCTGGACTCACGCTGGGCCGAGAGGGTCAGCACACCCTTGTCGATCTCGATATTGACCTGTTCTTTCATGAATCCCGGCAACTCGGCGGTGACCGTTAGGCCGTCGGCATCTTCGTGGATGTCTACCGGGTACTTCGCAGTCAGGTCGTCGCTGTCGAGGTTGAACCGGCCGTTGAGGGCGCGGTCCATGTCACGCAGCAGTTCAAACGGGCTGTCCCAGACTTTATGGAGGGTCGGCAACATGGCAGGTCTCCTTTCATGCAGGTTTCGGCGGGTTGCAGGCCCGCCCGGATGTCTTATGCCAGCCCCGCGGCCGGCTTGCACGGGTATAGAGAGCAAGGTCGATGCCAACCCCCCATCGCATCAAACCCTTGATTCTGTAGGTTAAACGCGGATTCTTAGATCACGCGAGTGCCGATTTGGCAGCATCACTCCCCGTGTGCGCCATCCTTGCACGA
>JBGSTE010000264.1:0-13625 GCA_041736655.1 Phycisphaeraceae bacterium
GGGTCAGCAGTGGGCGGCCGTCGCACTGGCGACCGCGGCGGCGTGGGTGCTGGGCGCGTCGGGCGGGCGTCTGCCGATCACGACGATGCTGATCGCCATCGGCGCATGCGCGGGCTTTGTATGCTCAGACCTGTTCATCAAACAGATGTGGCCGGCCTGGCTTCCCGCAGGCGTGGACCCTGCCGACGCGGACAAGTTCCAACGCGTCTACGCCTCGATCACCGGCATGTCGCTGGTCTATGTCTGGTGCGGCCTGATCGCGCTGCTGTTCCTGCCCCTGGCCAAGCCGTGGAAAGCGCACTACTTCCGCGGCTCGGTTGCCTACGCCGGCTCATGGATGATGTCGATGGTCTGCCTCTTCAGCGCCTTCGCCCTCGTGGGCATCATCCTCGGCAACATCCTGCAATCCACCCGCGGACTGATGTCCATCGTGCTCGGCGTCCTGGTCGTCAAGCTCGGCCACCACCACCTCGAAACCCACGCGCCGATGAAAGTGGTCGTTCAGCGCCTCATCGCCGCCGCGATGATGACCACCGCCATCGTGCTGTTTGTGACGGCGAAATCGTCTTAAAACAACTTGCTCGCCGGATACAGCGTCTTCATCACGCGCTTGCGGAGTAACAGCAGCACAATCAGGTTCGCCAGCTTGAGCCAGATCAGCCAGGATTGCAGCGCAACGGCCTCGCGGAAATCGGTCAGTCCAAAGACAAAAAACGCGAGTGCGTACCACAACTCAAGCGTGCTTCGCTGATCACGCGGTTGCTTTGCACGACGAATCAAAACCGCCGCCGCAAAGCCGACCCAGAACATGCCTTCAACGAGATTGATCCCACGATAAATCCATGCGTGTATCGGGTCTTGCGACTGGCCGAACGACCACCACGTGTGCAGCCACAGCCAGTCCGCGAGGTCGATCAAGCAGGATTTCTCCGATCGTTTACGCCTTGTTGCCGTGCTGGATCGCCCCGCCGATGCACGCGCCGGCGGCGAGGATCGCGCCGCTGATGAGCATGTACGATGGTTCCACCGATGCCTCGTCATCGGGATGAACAAAGAACGACAGCACGATGAACAACAGGCCCAGCACAGCCATCAACGGGGTGTAGACGGTTCCGAACCAGCGCATGACGTTGCTCCTCTTGGATTGAGTCTATGCACTATACCCGCGCGGCACGGGAAGCGGGCCTGCAGGCCTGTTTGTTGCGCCGATCGCAAGGTGTGTGCTTACGGCGTGTACCCTTCTGGCAGGGGTGTGGCTTCGTGCGCGCGGTCAAAGCCCCGCTCGACGAATTCGCTGACGCCGCGGTGGGCGTGCTGACGGATCAGCAGCGTGACCTGCGGGTCTTCGGAGGTTTCTGTGACGCGCAGGCCGTCGGGCACGTCCTCGATCGTCAGCGCGACCTTGTCGTAGTGTTTGAGAAGTTCCGTGAACAGCGGGTCCCAGTTGCGGACGGGCATGCCCGCGTCGTATCGCGCGGCCATTTGCCGGACATGCAGTTGGATGAGCGCTGCGATCTGCGGGTCTTTGCTGGTCGTGAGCGTTCGCACGCCGCCGGGGATGTCCTGAACCTTGCGGTCGATCGCGTCGTGCCGGGCCAGGAGTTCATGGAAGACATCGCGAGCCTGAGCGATACCCTGCGGGCCGCGTCGGGCAGCGTCGGCTGGTTGCATGCCCGCAAAAGGCTCGGGCAAGGAAGAGCGCTCTTCGCTGGCAGTCGCGTGAGCGGCCGGCTCAGTCAAGTCGGTCGATTGCGGGTTTGGCTTGCACGCGGCAAACGGCAGGCAGGCCAAAATAATCATGGTGCGTGTACGTAACATGGTCTGTCCTTTCAATCAGTGCCGAGTCGAATATGGTCGGCGTCTATCAGCATGACGCTCTGGAGCGCATGGGATTGCCTCTAAGTCGCGTCAAACCTGAAGATGAAACCGAGTCTTAAGCCCACTGGCCTGATGTTGTTGCGAAGGCGTACAGTATGGGTCATGCGCAAGCCCACCCGAACATTTCACTCAATGGTCAAACACGCCAAACCGCTTTCACAGCTCCTGCACCCGCGACGCCAGGTAGTCGTCGGGAGCTCGCCGGGCCTGACCCCGCAGCAGATCGCTGAGCAGTTAAAAGGCGACCAAAGCCCCGCGCAGGTGAGCATCATCGACTTCGGCGGCGGACGAAGCGAGCGCAACGATCAGGTCCAGGACCTTCCCGCCGCGCTCAAGCAGGGCCGGCCGCAGTGGGCCAACGTCCGCTGGATCAACGTTGTTGGTCTTCAGGACCCGCAGGTACTTTCTGCCTTGGCCCAGCAGTATGATCTGCACCCGCTGGCGATGGAGGACGTGGTGCATGCGTCGTCCCGGCCGAAGGTCGAAACCTATGGTCATCCCGAAATTGGTCGGCCGCGGTATTTTCTAGTTGCCCGCATGCTCTACCGCGATACGCAACAGGGCGGGCTGGTCTCGGAACAGATCAGCCTCTTCGCGGGCCCGCACACGGTGATCACCTTCCAGCAGCGGCGTGGCGACGTGTGGGAGCCGGTGCGAGATCGGATCAAAAAGACGACCGGCCGAATCCACGAGCGCGGGCCGGGCTACCTGCTCTACGCCCTGATCGATGCGCTGGTCGATGCGATGTTCCCGCTGCTGGATGGCTATGCCGAGAAGATCGACGCGATCGAAGACCGCATCCTCTCGGGTCGGCCCGACAACCACATCATCACCGATATCCACCGGCTTAAGCGTGAGCTGATGCTGCTTCGCCGCGAGGCCTGGCCGATGCGTGAACTGGTCCGCTCCATGCTCGAACAGGACAACATCCTGATGGACGAGCAGACCCGCATCTACCTGCGCGATGTCGGCGACCACGCGGTGTCGGCCATCGAACTGCTCGAGACCTACCGCGAGCTGGCGCACGGCCTGGCGGATGCGTGGATGAGTGCGGCGAGCCACCGCATGAACGAAGTCATGAAAGTGCTGACCCTCATCACCTCGCTGTTTATCCCCATCTCGTTCCTGGCCGGGGTCTTTGGCATGAACTTCGATGACGTGCCGGGTCTGCACGATCGCGGTGCGTTTTGGTATTTCGTCGCGGCGTGCCTGACCATCAGCCTCGGCATGCTGCTGTGGTTTAAACGACGTGGGTGGTTTTGAGCCTGGACACAGGTGTTTCTTGCGTTCGGCCCAACCCGATTAAGCGAGTTGGGCGAGTTGGGACTCAACTACGCATCAACAAAAAACACCCGCGTCAACGGGTGTTCTTTGCGTCTTTGAATTGAGCGCTGAATTACTCAGGCTTCTTGCAGCAGGGCTTGTCGCAATTGGCCGGGCAGGTCTTGGCCTCGGCCGCCTTGCAGCACTTGCCGTCCGTGCCGCAGCAGGCGCCGCCAGCGTGGGAGTGGGACTTGCAGCCGACAACCGTGAAGCACAGGACCGCGAGCAGGGGGACGAAAAACTTCATAAGCATCTCCTTAGTTAGAGGGTTCGTTTTAAGAAACCAAAGTATAGCACGCCTTATTCCAAGTTAAAAAGTCCGCGACCTGCACGCACCAGACGAGAGTACATCCGTTTGATCCCCACGCGTCCGCCATCATCAGTCTGCCGGCGAGAGCGATAACCCACCACTCGCAGGCGACAACAGGTCTTCAAGCACCACCCCCATCGTCGGGAGCTGCTTATCCAACAACGCCCTTGCATAGGTACACAGCAGGCGGTTGGCGCGGGTGATCGTGTCGGGCTTGGCGGTGTCGATCGGCTCAGCCGCCGCGATTTGGCGCAGCAACTGCACCGTCTCCAGCCGGACACGCCACCGCTCGTCGCTGATGCCCTTGCGCGTGGTCAGCCCGCCGAGCTTGGGGTCAAAGCTGTACGCCTTGGCGGAAGACAAAGCCCCGCCGTCGGCGACATCGTGCTCCAGCTCCGGCCGATAGCCCACATCACTCAAGAGCACCCACTGATATCGCAAGAGCGCCAACGGGACCTTGGCCGAGTCTTTGGATGCGTCCAGGAACGCCCGCAGCGCCTCGAACGCGCCGGGGTGCGGGTCTTCGTCAGCCAGTAGCGCGTTCGCCAGGTCCGCGGCATACATCGCCGACCACTGGGCCAACAGCGAGGTCCGCAGGTGGTAGTGGTCTTCGCGGAGGTTCCACTCGGTGATCGTGGCCAGTTGGGTGCTGGGCTTGGTGGAGTAGACGACCTGGCCCAGGTTCAGGAGGTTGATCCCGCCGGAGAACTTGGCGATGGCAGACGGGCTTTGTCGGCGAGAGCCCTTGGCCAGCCCGCGCACCTTGCCGTGTGTCTGCGTGAGCAGGACAACCAGTTGGCTGGTCTCGGACCAGTCCAGGTCACGGATGCAGATGGCCGGTTCGGTGGAGCGGGGCACGGGGATAGAGTAGCGTGGCTGGAGGAGGACAATTCACCTGCCTGCTGTATAGTGATTCACAGGACCGGACAGCAACGCAACCCAAGGGGCCAACATGTCTCGCATCTTCTTCGCCGTCCTGCTGCTGTTGAGTGTGATGATCGTTCTGCCCGGTTGTGGCGGGGGCGTGGCTGACCCGGCCTCGATCGACAGCCACGCGGAAGGGGCCGAGGCCACCGCCGACACGATGGATCAGATCGCCGACGCGCTTGAAGGTGTCAAGACCGTCGCGGATGCAGAGTCCGCCTCGCAGCAAATCGGGCAGTGGACCCAGACGCTTAAGGACATCGCGGCCCGGCTCAAGGAACTGCCCGCGCCGACCGACGCCCAGATGCAGGAGATCACCCGCGACATCAAGCCCAGGCTCGAAGCCATCAATCAACGGCTTAAATCCCAGTCAGAGCGGATCGTTCAGGACCCGGCACTGGCCCAGGCGCTGCGCGACGCGATGTGGGACCTGAGCTTCACGCAGTTCGACTTCATGGACATCAAGACCCAGGAAGAACGCGCCCGCCAGGAACAGCGACAGGCCCAGTTCAACAAGCCCCCGGCCTCAGGCCCCGGACAGCCAGCCCCCGGCACGATCCCGCAGCCGCAAGACCCGCGCGGGCCCGAGTTCACGCCCGACCCGGACATGCCCGCCATGTTCGCTTCGCTCGTTCGGCAGCACGGCAAAAGCAAGGCCGTCGTGATCGTGGTCAATCAGCCGCCACGCTCAGGCCCGGCCCAACTCATGAGCCAGTTGCGGCAGGTGGTCGGCTCGGCACAGATCATCCCGGCCGTGCAGCCGACGAACAATCAGACCCACTTCTACATCGCACCCATCGACGACCTGCAGGCCCTGGCCAACAAACTGCCCTTCGGCCATGTGAGCGACATCGACACGCGAACCCGCCGGATCACGGTCGATTACAACTCGGGGCCGTAAGAGCAATGCATGATCGCAACATCAACAACCACGCTCAGGACGCGGGGATGAATTTGACCGCACCCTTATCGCGCATCTGTCGGTAGCGGGGGCGGATCCAGTCCCAATCGACGCTTTTGGGGTCGTTGAGATAGAACTGTTTATTTAGCGCAGCCTTGATCGTGTCGGGGTCTTCCCAGAAGCGTGTTTCGACGTGACCGTCGAGGAACGTGATATTGTCCGCCTGCTCTTCAAAGTGAAAGAGGCCAGCGTAATCGATCCAGTTATATTCTTGTCCAGTACTAGCGCGCAGGAGCCAGGAGCCAACGTTATAGCCGCGGTGGTCTGACTCTTCGATCAAGAGGATTTGATTACTTTCCTGAACGATGTCGGAGATTTTGTCCGTGCCTTGTTGTTGAGCGTTTTTCCATCCTTCGCCGTTGAGTACGCCGGGGATGGAGTAGGACCGCAGATTCCCGTTGGGGTCTTCTGGGCAACGATAGAACTCGACACTGGACACGTAACGATAAAGTGCGCCCTGTGTGATCGCCTTTTCATCGCCGCCGGAGTAGACAAATGCTTCAGGGTCATTGGCTGGCGCGCCGCCCATGAGGCGTTCGTTGTAATCCGAGGTGTACGCGACATAACCGATCGCCATTTGTCTTGCGTTGGACTGGCACTGGGTATGTCGGGCCGACTCCTGAGCCTTGCCCAGGGCCGGCAGCAGCAGGGCGATGAGCAGCGCGATGATCGAGATCACCACGAGCAGTTCGATCAAGGTAAATCCACGTCTTGCGGTCATGGCAGAATGCTCACAGGGGGACAGGAAAAGGCCAAGGGACAGCCTGATCCGTCTATATTACCTGACCGAGCGGTAAATGGAAGCGCGGATTGATTGCCAGAGGTGGATTTTGGTGTGCAGACCTGCGATTTGCTCAATAGCCGGCGGCCTACGGACGCCGGACGCATTGAAAGGCGTTTTCTTCTCGCGTCCGGGGCCCGTAGGTCCCCGGCTATTGCCGCTTTTCAGCTTCCCGAGGCGACCTGGGCGACCTGGAAGATCGGCAGGAGCAGCGCGATCGCGACGAAGCCGATGATCGCGCCGAGGGTGACGACCATCGCCGGCTCGATGTAGCTGGTGGACTGTTTGACCTGCTCGTCGAACTCTTCTTCGGTGTACTCGGCGACTTTGTGGAGGACCTCGCCCATTCGACCTGCCTTTTCGCCGGCGAAGACCATCTGGGCGACGCTGCGGGGGATCAGGTCGCTGGAGAAGAGCGTGGCCGAGAGCTGCGAGCCGTTGCGCAGGCGCTGGTCGACCTGGTCCCAGAGGTTGTCGTAGTGGTAGTTTTTCGTGACCGCGCGGACGATGGGGATCATGTCGAGGATGGGGACGCCGGCATCGAGCATGGTGCCCAGGGTCCGCATCGATCGGGTGATATAGAGCTTGCGGAACAGCGGGCCGATGATGGGTGTGTCGAGCTTGATAGAGTCGACGATGCGTCGGCCGGCGTCGGTGGTAAAGCCGGCGACGATGGTGCCGATGATCGCAATGACGCCTGCGAGGTAAGCCCACCACATCGTCTGCAGGCTTTCGCTCAAACCCAGCAGCAGCTTGGTCGGCGCGGGAAGCGAGGCGCCGCGGTCGGCATATATCTTGGCAAAGCGGGGCAGGACGAACAGCAACAGGCCGGAGGTGATGACAAGCACCGCGCCGAGCATGATCGCCGGGTAGGTCAGCGCGCCCTTGATCTTGCGGGCGGTGGCCGCTTCCTTGGCCATGTACTTGCTGATGCGTTCGAGCATCCGGCCCATCGTGCCCGACAGCTCACTGGCGCGGACGAGCGAGACCATCACCGTCGGGAACACCTTCTCGTGCATGCCCAGGGCGGAGGACAGCTCCCGGCCACCGCGGACATCGTCGGCGACTTCTTCGAGCACACGCTTAAAGCCCGCACTTTCAGACTGCTCCGAACAGCAACTAAGCGCCTCGCTGATCGACACGCCCGTCTCGACCATCACCGCCAACTGGTGGGCAAACGTGATGACATCCTGCCGGCGGATCTTCTGTCGGCCGACGACCGGTTCCCATTCGTCCTCATCGTCCACGGCCTTGTCGATCGGACGGGCGCGGGGCTTACTGATGTCCTGTGATTGACTCCTCGCAGGGCGTGATGCGGTGGCGGCGGCAGCGGCGGCGGCCTTGCCGATGGCTTCCTGAATGGCGACGACGAACATGCCCTGGCCACGGAGGATCGCCCCGGCCTGTGACGGGGTGGGGGCCGCGACCATGCCGGTGCTCAGCCGGCCCTGACCGTCTCTGGCTTTGTACTGGAACTGGGGCATAGTGCGTTAGCCTCGATATCAGAGCGAGACGGCTTTGAAAACTTCCTCGAGTGTAGTCAGCCCGGCAAACGCTTTGGCCAGGCCGTCCTCTTTGAGCGTGATGTAGATCGAGCCCTGCCCCGCGAGGGTGCGGATCTCCTGCAGGCTTGCGCCGCGGCTGACCGCATCCAGGCAGAACGGATCGGGCACGAAGATCTCATACAGTCCCAGCCGGCCGCTGTAGCCCGAGCCGCGACACTTTTTGCAGCCCACGCCACGGACAAGCTGGCCGACCTTGACGCCTTCGTTGCTCGGGTGATCGAGGATGCGCTGGTCTTTCTCGGTGGGCTTGAGCGGTTCGGTGCAGGCGGAGCAGACCCGGCGGACCAGCCGTTGAGCGAGCACGCCCCGCAGCGCCGCGGCAACGAGGTAGGGCTGCACGCCGATGTTGATCAGTCGCGTGATAGCCGAGGGCGCGTCGTTGGTGTGCAGTGTCGAGAGTACGAGGTGGCCGGTAAGCGCGGCCTGGGTAGCGATGGTCGCGGTTTCCTGGTCTCGGATTTCGCCAAGCATGACCACGTCCGGGTCCTGGCGCAATAGCGAGCGCAGGGCCTTGGCGAAGGTAAAGCCCGCGCGGTCGTGGACCTGGAACTGGTTGATGCCGGTGAGGTTGTACTCGACGGGGTCTTCGACGGTGCTGATGTTGATGTCTTCACGATTGATCTCGGCCAGCGCGGCGTAGAGGGTGGTGGACTTGCCCGAGCCGGTAGGCCCGGTGACGAGCACCACACCGTTGGGCTGGCTGATGAGATCGCGCAGGGCCTGGAGCATCGTGGGCGAGAAGCCGAGTTTGTCGAGGTTTGCGACGGCGTTCTTCTGGTCGACGATGCGCATGACGACCTTTTCGCCGAACTTGCCGGGCATCGTCGAGACGCGCAGGTCGATCTGTCGGCGGTCGATGCGGATGGTGATCGCGCCGTCCTGCGGCACGCGTCGTTCGGAGATATCCAGCGAGGCCATGATCTTGATGCGTGAGACCAGGGCCGGCAGCAGGTGCGTCGGCGGGGTGAGCTTTTCGTACAGGCTGCCATCGACACGGTAGCGGACGCGGACCTTGCCCTCGTCCGGCTCGATGTGGATGTCGCTGGCCGACTCGTTAACGGCGCTGTAGATGATGAAATTGACGAGCTTGATGACCGGCGATTCACCGGCCGAGGCCGCGAGGTCCGCCTCGTCGATCGTGTGCTGTCGGACAACATCAAGGTTGTCGACATCGAGGCTGTCCTGTGCTTCCTCGATGACGAACACGTCGTCCGCGCCTTTGCGAATCCCGGCCAGCGCCTGGCGGATATCGCCGAGCGTCGCCGCGACCATCTGCACCTGGTGGCCGGTCATCCGTCCGATTTCCTCGGCCAGGAAGACGTTCGCCGGGTCGCTGACCGCAACCGTCAGCCGGCCCTGGATCAGGAACATCGGGACCACGCCTTGCTTCTCGCAGTAATCGATCGAGATCAGCTTCGACAGGCTTGGGTCCACCATCGACGAATCGATGCGCGCAAACGGCAGGCCGAAGCTGTCCGCCACCGCTTCCATCACCTGTTCCTGCGTGACGTAGCCGAGCTCCACCAGCAGGTCGCCAAGCAGCTTGCGGCCGCTGGAGTTGCGCTGGTGCTCCAGCGCCTCGGCCAACTGCTTGGCCGACAGCACGCCGCGCTCGACCAGCAGGTCGCCGACGCGTACCGGTGCGCCATGTTTGGTGGGTTGTTGGCTATTCATTAACGCTACGTCCCATACCCGAGACCGGGCCCCCCCGACTTAGTTGCTCCATGCATCGTTACAGTTCGGGATGACCCAGCGACTTCACCGCTAAGTCCACATTGGGATGACAATCAAACCGGCTCGACAGCCGCGTCACGTCCAGCACCTTGCGGATGTGTTCCGGGCACGCGGCCAGTCGCACCTGGCCCAGAAGCTCGGCACACTTGTCCTGCAGCCACAGCAGCGACTCGAGCCCGCTGGAATCGATGAACTCCAGCGATGCGAGGTCGAGCACGACATCGCGCACGTCCCGCTCCAGACGCTGGAGCGTCTCTCGCTGAAAGCGATCGGTCTCGTCGACCGACAGGTCGCCACGAATCGACAGCACGGTCACCGGACCCTTGTCTTCATAGGTCAGTTTCATGCGCTCTGCTCCAGGGGTTGCTGGCCGGGGCCGATCAGGTTCTCGACCTGTGCCACCAGGACTTTCGGGCTAAAGGGTTTATGGACGACCGCGGCCAGTTGCGGGTGATCGGCCAGGTTCATCTGCGGTCTTGCGGTGACCATCAGGATGGGCGCGACGCCTTGCAGACGCGTGGACAACTCGATGCCGGACATCCCGGGCATCGACTGGTCGATGATGACCAGATCGATCTTGAAGGCCGAGGCAAGCTCGAGTGCCCTGTGACCGTTGTCGGCGGTGAGCACCTCGTAACCGCGTCGGCGCAGCGTCATCGACAGCAGGCTGACGATGTGCTGCTCGTCATCGGCGATCAGGATGCGTGGTCGGCTCTCTCTCACGTCTTTTCACCACACGAAGCTGTAACACCTGGATGGACCCCACAGTGGGTATCACGTCTGTCGTTTATGTCGGTCAGGTCAAGTAACAGGTTAAGAACCCTTGGAAAATGACTTACATCCAAGACAACAGTGCAAATAAAAACCCCGACTGTCGCCGGGGCAAGGGGAGATTCGCGGGGTTATGTTATCGGTAGCAGACGATTTCTGAGTAATGGCCATCGTCATGCGCATTGCGTCTTGTGTGCGACACACGGCTCGACTGCTCAGTGCAACTCTTCGGTCACGCTCGACAGCAGACGCTTGGCACGCTCATCGTCGGGGTTGATGGTCAGGGCCTGCTTGTAGGCGTCGGCGGCGGCGGCGGGTTTGTCGCTCTTCTGCAGCGCGATGCCACGCAGAATCAACGGCGTCGTGTCCTTGGGCGCAAGCTCCGCAGCCTTATCAAACATGCTCAGCGCCCGATCCAGCCGGTCACGCTTGTTCCACACCATCCCCGCCAGCAGGTAACCGCGGTGATCGTCGGGCGCCAGGTTCGTCATCCGGTTGGCGGCCTGCAATGCCGCGGCCTCGTCGCCGGCCCGGTACGACAGCTCGCCGTACTTGGACCAGTCCGAAACATTAGTCGCGTCGATCGACGTGAGCTTCACATAGACATCACGCGCCTCACGGAGCTTGCCCAACTGTTCGTAGGAGTCACCCATCAGCCGGTACAGGTCGGCCCGCCGGCTGCCGTAGTCGCTCTGGATGAGCGGCTTGAGCGTGCCGATCGCCGCTTCGTGCTGACTGGTGCGGACCTGCGAACGAGCGACCTCTTCCTGCAACTTCTGGTCTTCGGGCGCAAGCATCGACGCCTGCTTGAACCAGATCGCCGCCTGCGTGTGGTTGCCTTGTAAGCGATAGACGTGCCCGAGCATCGCGCGGACCGTCGCGTTCTGATCAAAATAGCCAGCCTTTTCTTCAAGCTGCGTCGTCGCCTCGACCAGCTCATCGAGCTGAACCATCATCTCGACGCGGGCCAGGAAATAATCGACGTTGTCCGCGTCCAGCTCGTAGGCCTTGGTGTAGTTGGCCTTGGCAGATTAAAACCGCTGCCAACGCTGGTCAATGATGCCCTGATAGTAGTAGGGCTTGGCTTTTTCTTCGTTCTTGTAGCCTTCGAGTTTCTCGCCGTACTCGTTGGATTTGCTCAGCCGTTGATAGGCGATCTCCAACTCCGAGTTCTCCAGCGCCACCCGGCCGGCCATCAGCCAGAGCTGCGGGTTCTCCGGGTCCGCCTGCATCGCGTCCTCGACGGTCTTCTCCGCCAGGGCGATCTGCCCGCTGTTAAAGTGCGACTGGGCCATCTCCATCGCCACCGAAGACTTCACACGGCTCCACTCGGTCACCGAGTCGTCCACCCACTTGTCGTGGTTGCCCTTGCCCTGGCAACCCATCAGCGCGGGCGTGAGCGAAAGAACAAGGGCGGCACAAGTCAGCGATTGCAACAGCTTCATCTGAACAACTCCCGGTGGGTGTGAAGGGTTCTACAGGATGTATCGGCGGTATCGATAGGCGTCTGATTCGCCGGGGTAAAAACAACGCCGCTCCGATCCCGGAGCGGCGTTGCGTTGTCTGTGAGCTCATGCGCGCGGCTTTTTATCGCCACCGCGTTGTTATTCCGACTGCGTCGGCGTCGTGGCCGAGGCATTCTCGTTCTGCGTCTTGGCATCGTCGGCGGCTTGTGAAGCAAGCTGCAGGAGCTGGGCCGTGCTCAGCGAACGCCACGAGAAGCCGAACACCTCGGACGACTGCGGCTGGGCCGCATAGAAGTCCTCGGTGCTGTTGGTGGGCACCTCCGTCACTTCGGCGGGCGCGGGCTGAGCTTCAGGCTCGGCTTGCGTATCGGTGGGCTCTTGCGTTGTCGGCTGCTGCTCGGTCGCCTGAGTCGTTTCCGGCTGAGGCTGTGCGTTTTCCTGAGCAAATTGCTCAGCAAGCATCTTCTCAAGCCAGGCTTCGTCAGACTGGACCTGGGCCTGCGGCTGGGTTTCTTCAGCAGGTGTCGTCTGTGTCGCGGTTTCACCAAAGGCGTTGAAGACCGGCAGGGGCTGCGTGGTGGTCAGGGCCTGGGGCTGTGCATCAGCCGGGGCCTGTGCCTTTTCTTTTTCGACGGGCATCTCGGGCACGCCAAGGGCCTTGAGTTCGTCATCGAGCACCGCTTCGTAGGTGTCCTTGACGATGCTCTCTTCGTACTTGATGTAGCTGGCCTGGCCGGTGATCTGCTCCTTGAGGATGAGCGCGTCGACCATCGACGGGTTCATGTGCAAGGCCAGGTCCACGCTGTAGAGGGCCGAGGCCATCTTCTTGTCACGCGCATCGCCGGTGAGCGACTGGGCTTCGTCGTAGCACTTGCGGGCGTTGACCATGTGGGCCGAGGTGAGCTTGGATCGCGACCAGGGCAGCAGGCTCTGGCGCTCGGCCAGGCGTGCGACATCGACGCGCATCTTGCCTTCCTTGCCCAGCGCGTTGAGTGTGTCGTTGCCGACAACGGTCGCCTTCACAAGGAAGATGACTTCCGATCGGCTGATATCGTCGTCCTGGCCCTGGAAGGCGGTGCCGAGGATCGGGATGTCGCCCAGGCCCGGGACCTGGCTTCGGCCGATGGTGGTGTCGTCGGAGATCAGGCCGCCGAGGACGACGGTCTGTCCCGAGTCGACGATGACGTTGGTGATGAGTTCGACAGTCGATTCGTCAGGGGCGCTGGTCGAACCGATGGTTCGGATCGTCGCGTCGGACACGCTCGGTCGCAGTTCCAGGCGGATCTTGCCGTCGCTGGAGACGAAGGGCCGAACGTTGAGCTGGGTACCGACTTCGAGGAACTCGACGGTCTGGGTTTCGCTGGTCTCGGTAACGGTGGTCGACAGGTAGGCGATCTTTTCACCGACGAGGATCTTGGTCGAGTTGCGGTCCAGCACCGTGACCTTGGGGGACGCGACGACGGTGGTGTCGGTCACGCTGTCCAGGGCACTGACGAAGACGGCCGCGTCGCCGGCGACAAAGCCGAGCTTCACGCCGCCGGTCTTGCTGGCGACGTCACCGACGTTGGACTGGATCGCGCCCAGCCGCTCGTTGGTGGGCGAGCCGCCGGAGATGGCGCCGTCGATGATGTCCAGCGGGCTTGCCCCGGTGAGGTCGGTAAAGAGCGAGAAGTCCACGCCGAACTGGTTGGCCTCGGTCAATGTCGAGCGGAGGACGGTGGCTTCGATGATGACGTTGACCGGCTGGGTGTCCAGTTCGTCGAGGATGGCGACGATGTCGGCGACGTTGTCTTCGTAGTCACGGATGACGAGTGTGGTCGGGCCCGAGTAGCCGTTGGAGCCGAGGTTATCCAGGCCCGGGTCGATGCCGTCGGCGACGTTGCCGCTGGCGGTGATCGCGCCCTTGTCCGAG
>JBGSTE010000303.1:0-5440 GCA_041736655.1 Phycisphaeraceae bacterium
CTCGGCCACACGGACCCAGGACCAGCATGAACCTTAAATGCCTCTACTTGTGAGTGTGTGCAGGAGAGGGGGGATTACAGAGTGTGTTAACTTTATTACCAGAAAAATCTACGCCCAAACGATTAATCATGTACTTAAACCCCGAATATGAAATTCCGACAACTTTTCCTTCGTTCCCAATATTGTATATAACTGAGACATCCCTTCTAATATAATAGATCAATTCTTCGGCAATTTCACCTCTGTTTACTTCCCTAGATACTGAAGGCCCTCCAACGATATCAACGACCGATTTTTTCGACATCCCAATCTTTACATGACTTTTAAACCAATCAAGTTCTTTTGCTGCATTATTCAAGTCATCAAGATACATCATCGTTGAGTCCTCACGTGCCACCTCAAAATCAGCCTTACATGCTGTCATCGTCGTACATAACAAGCCTAAAACCACCATATAAAGGTGCAGATACGAACTCGATAATAAGCGGAGCCACTTCATGTGAATATGTCTTTTTTTTTGCCCGAAGTCAGCGTGCCATGTCGCGGCGTGCGTGCCGGGCGAGTCGTGGAGCGTGTTGTGCGTGCGGGCCGCTGCGAGCATGGGGGTATTCTACCTTGTTCGTTCAGGGGCTTCGCCGAGTCTCAACACGGGCTGCCCGCCGAGTAATATCATTTTAAAAGAATATCTTTGAAAAACAAGTTCCATTCATTAACTAGGTATCCAGATACATCCATCTCCGAGTCAGACTGATAATGATGGAGTTTACTTACTATATCGATATCATCATCAACCAGCAGCTTGTATCGACACTGACCTTCTTGAGCGGAAGCATCCCAGTTGACGTCGAAGAAGAAAGAAATATCAAAAACCAGTTCCTTGTCGCAGTAAAACCTCACTTGAACATCTTTATCTAATTCCCAGCCAGATTCGCGGCGGCCATTGCGGACTGTCAAAATAATGTCGCTGTACGACTGATCATGCGAGTCATTCGTGAAGCACCCATAGACAAATGCCTTCGCAACTGTTATGAGCAAATCAAATTGCTTGCGATCTGCGGTATATTCATGAATCTGACCTAACTTTGTGCCACGCACTACAATATAATTACAGGAATGAATATCTTCTACTAATTTGTCTGACAATGACGAATAACTCGCCGCGTGTGGCTGCTCGTCAATATCAAGTTGTGACTCAGCATACTTATCGCACCACACAGAACATCCTGACAATGAAAATATTAAAACTAAAACAGGCAATATTCTCAAGTATCTTTTATTAGCCATATTAATCACCTTTGAACTCTTCCTTGGAACAGCAAGAAGGCCCCCGTGTCGCCGGCGGGTGTTCTGGCGGTGTCGTGCTCGGTATGGCGGGTTGCGGGCATGGTGGCATTTTACGGGGGCGTGGTTGAAAACCAAGCGTGGTGATTGGGGATTTTTGTGGGTTCGGACCCACGGCATGCCCCTGGGCGGGCACGCCGTGGGCTTCGGGGAGGGGCTGGGAGGGCGGATTTCGGATGGCGGATGGATGTTGCTCAAGGCTGAAAGCTGATAGCTGATAGCTCTTAGCCCAACCCATCCGGACCTTCGCTATTGCTCAGGACCGGCTTCTGTCAGGCTTGAAGGCTTGGGGTGAGGGCTGGGCTTGGGGGCGAGGGGTATGCAGGTCGGGGGGGGACTGCAATGGGCCAGGAGGGACTCGAACCCCCAACCGTCGGTTCCGAAGACCGATGCTCTATCCAATTGAGCTACTGACCCGAGACGCGAATTGTAGCGAAAGGTGAGGGCTTTCCGGGCGAGGATTTACATTTATTTTATCTCCGTTGATTGCAGGTGTTTATGATCTTTTATCCGTTCAGGGTTCCCATAACGCTTGGTTCTTGGGCTGGCACGGGCGTTCTTACCGGCAGCGCCGATACAGACGTTCCAGAGGGTTTAAGTCGCATGCACGGCACGACGATAGCGACCCTTGTATCCCCGTCGAATGGCGGCGGGAGTTGGGGGTTGGCGTCAGTGGGACTCAAACATGACCGTCTTCGATGCGATCCACACCGACTGGTCCGATGCCCGCGCCCGCTACGGCGCGGTGGCGTCGCCTGGCCGGCGGTTGGAGATTGCCAAGCGTGTGGTGGACTTGTGCGGAGCGCTCTTCGCGATGCTGTTGCTTTGCCCGCTGCTGGTGTTCGCGGCGTTGTGGGTGAAGATCGCCGACGGCGGGCCGGTGTTCTACCGGCAGTGGCGGGTCGGGCGTGACGGCAAGCTGTTTCGGATCTGGAAGCTGCGGACGATGCGGACGGATGCGGAGAAGGATGGGCCACGCTTTGCGACCGATAACGACCCGCGGATCGTGCGGGGTTGCGGTTGGATGCGGACAAGCCATGTGGATGAACTGCCGCAGTTGTTGAACATTCTTCGTGGCGAGATGTCGCTGGTGGGTCCGCGGCCGGAGCGGCCGGAGATGATCGACCAGCTTCGCCGGGATTTGCCGGGCGTGGAGCGTCGTCTGGCGGGCACGCCGGGGCTGACGGGCCTGGCGCAGGTGGTCAACGGCTACACGAACGACCTGGAAGGCATGCGTCGCAAGCTCGATCTGGATCTGCGTTACCTGGAGCAGCGCTCCATTGCCCTGGACCTGAGGCTGATCCTCAAGACACTGCCGCGGTTCTGGGATCGCTCGGCCTGCTGAAAGGGAGCCTGAACATGATGCTCAAACTACTACATACATACCGTGTCGGGATCTCGGCGTCGCTGGCGGGGCTGGCGCTGCTGGTGCTCAGCGGCTGTTCGTCGAACCCGAAGTACACGGACTACCACACGTTTGTGGAAGAGCCGCGTCGGCCGGCATCGTCGACGCCCTACCTGGTGGGTCCGCCGGACGTGCTGGAGTTCAAGTCGGCGCGGGTGCGCGAGTTGGCCAATTATCGCGAGACGGTGAGCCCGGACGGGTTCATCAACGTGCCGTTGCTTGGCCGGATCGAGGTCGCTGGCCGAACACTCGCGTCGATCCAGGCGGAGCTTGAGGACCGTGCGCGGTTTTACTACCAGGATGCGGACGTGAACGTGCGGGTGAGCAAGTACGCGAGCAAGAAGCTGTTCGTGTTCGGCCAGGTTGCTTCGCCGGGCGCGTATTTTTACAACGGCTCGAACACGGTGCTGGACACGCTGGCGCAGGCCAAGCCGACGCAGCTTGCGGACCCGTCGTCGATCCTGATTGTCCGTCCCGATGAGAACGGGGAGCTGCGGGCACGGATGACGATCAACCTGGACCAGATGATCCGGACCGGCGACACGACGCTCAACGCGGTGCTGCTGGACGGTGACATTGTGTATGTGCCGCCGAGCGGACTCGCGAAGGTGGCGCTGAGCTTCCAGCAGCTGTTGCTGCCCTTCCAGCCGATGGCGGCGACGATCAACGGCCCGGCGAACGTAGCGGACTCCGCGACGGGTACCCGGCCTTACGGCGACTCTGAGTAAACCCTACCGATCACGCTCAAGGCGGAGCGAATGTCATGGCAACAAACAAACAAGAACAGGCCAAGGCCATCTACGAACTCTGGGACGTGATCCTCCAGCACCGCTGGCGGTTCGTGCTGCCGGCGTTCGCGATCACGACGCTGGTGCTGCTGGGCAGTTTGTTCCTGCCCCGCAAGTACCAGGCCGTGGCGAACTTCGAGCGCCGCAACGCGCCCGAGCTCATCGAAGCCATCCGCTCCGGTGCCAGCGAGTCGTACATGGACCCGATGCAGTCGCTGACCAAGGAGATGTCAGGCAGCCACGCGATCGCACAGGTCATCCAAGACCTCAAGCCGCGGCTGGAGAAAGTCGGCTACGTGAGCAACGACGCCGAGCTGATCCGCCTGCGGGACAAGGTCAAGCAGCAGTTGCTGGTGCACCGCGAGTATGCGGACAACACCCGCGTGCAGCTTCGCCTGGAGCTGGTGCTCGATAACCCGAACATCGCGGCGCTGATCGTCAACGGGCTGGTGGATCGCTACATCAGCACGACGCGGGCCACGATGGTTGATCGCGCCAACAGCTCGATCGCCTTCTACGACAAGCTCATCGCGCAGAACCGCGAGGCCCTGGAGACCAGGCAACAGGAGCTGGGCACGTTTGAACAGAAGTACGCGATGCTGCTGCCCGAGCAGCCCTTCAGCATCCAGAGCCAGTTGGGCGAGGCACAGGAAGAGTTGACGCGGCTGAACACGGAGCTTGAGGGATTGGAGATCCGTCGTCGATCGCTGCGGGAGGCGCTGGACCAGGAGCCGGCGACCACGCCGTCGGTCGTGCACGGCCCGAACCCCGAGCGTCAGCGTCTGGTCCAGAAGCTCGAGCAGCTTCAGGAGCTGATCCGCGAGCACGTCAACAAGCTGCGCATGACCGAATCGCACCCTGAGATGATCGCGCTGCGTGAGCAGGAGGCGGAGATGCAGGCGAAGATCGCGGCGACCCAGGAAAGCGTGATCACCGCGACGGAAGACCACCCGAACCCCAAGCGTGCGGAGCTGGAGCTGCAGTTGACGTCGGCCAATGCCGAGCGTGAGTCGCTGCAGGAGCAGATCACGATCCGTCGTGAGAAGATCGCCGGGCTGACGGAGATGTCGGCGGAGATGCTGCCGGCCAGGGCGCTGCACCGCAAGCTGCTGGCGGAGGTCGACACCTCGCAGAAGGATGTGGACTACTACCAGAACATGCGTCGGCGGGCTGAGAACTACCTGACGCCCGAGGCCGGTGACCGCGGCGTGCAGTTGGAGTTTGTCCGCCGGGCTGAGGCTCATCAGCTACCGGTGTCGCCGAACCTGGCGCAGGTCATTCTTGTTGCGGGATTCCTGGGGATCGCGGCGGGCGCGCTGAGCGTGTTCCTCGCGCACCGCACGGACGAGTCGTTCCGCAATGCCCGGCAGTTGGCCGAGGCGACGACGATCCCGCTGCTGGGCTCGGTCAGCGAGTTGATCACGCGGCAGCACCGCCGGATGCGTCGCCTGCGATACAGCGTGCTGTACCCGATGAATACGGCGGTGATGGCAACGGTGCTGGTGGTGATCTGCGGTGTTCTGTACCTGGACCTCGAGCGGCCGGACGTGCTGAAAGTACTCAAGGACCGCGCCAAGTCGGTGATCACGATGCAGTCGGAAGAAGGCCCGGCCGGTGCTCCCACACTCGGGATGACATCGCCCCGGCAAGAATGAAACTGAATGTACGAAACGTACTACCATCTCGAGATCGCGCCGTTTGAGAACACGCCTGACCCGCGGTTCTTCTTCGCCAGCGAACAGCACAACGAAGCGCTGGCGGCGATCGAGTACACGATCCGGATGCGTAAGGGGATCGTGCTCATCACCGGCCCGATCGGTGCCGGCAAGACCACCGTCTCGCGGGCCATGCTCCGGCGCTGCGGGGACACGGCGACGGTCATCCAGCTTGCGCACGGCCACCGCAC
>JBGSTE010000308.1:0-2211 GCA_041736655.1 Phycisphaeraceae bacterium
CCGCAAGTCGCAGATGACACACGGCTCGGCAGGAGCCTCGCCCTCCCGAAAAATCCGCTTCTCACACACGATGTTAGCCGGCGGGCTTGCCCCGCCGATGGTTTTGGCGATCGATGCCGTCGACTGATGCACGACTTATGATGCTCTGGTGCGTGGTGAACCCATAACAATCCGTCACCCCAAGCCGGTCATCGGCCTGCTGGGCGCGCCAGGGTCCGGCAAGAGCACGGTCGCGCGGGTCTTTGCCGACCTTGGCTGCCGGATCATCGACGCCGATCAACTCGCTCACGAAGCGCTGCAGACCGAGCGGGTCAAAGCAACCCTGCGGTCGTGGTGGGGCGATCATGTTCTGAATTCGCAAGGCCAGGTTGACCGCAAAGAGGTCGGCAAGATCGTCTTCAATCAGGCGCATGAATTGCATCGACTGGAACAGTTGATCCACCCGCTGGTCCACCAGGCCCGGCAGGCTGCGCGTCAGCGTCTCTTTGAGTCGCCCCCATGCAGGGCGGTGATCGAAGACTGCCCGCTGCTGCTGGAAACAGGGCTGAACCATCAGTGCGACGTGCTGGTTTATGTCGATTGCCCCGAAGAAACCCGGTTTGAGCGGCTTTCGGCGACCCGCGGTTGGGACCGGGCCGAGATGCAAAGGCGCGAACAAAAACAGTTGCCGCTTGACATTAAGCGACAATCTGCCGATTATGTCATCAGCAACGGCAAGGCCGAAGATCAACTGCGTGAGCAGGCCGAGCACGTGCTCCATCAAATCGGTGTCTGAATTACCGTCCATCCGGGCAGCACTGATTGTTTTTATTAGTGCGGGAAAGTGAACCCAAGCCCGCCTAGACTTCGTAGTAGTCAACACCCTCGATTGAGCCCGCATCAGTGACCCATTCTCGGGAATCGCACCCGTCGATCCCGCTTCCCTCCCCAACAACCTGCTCGGGGCACCCACAAGACACCCCGTGCACGGCAACCTTCTCGCTTCAGGAGCGCCATCGCCATGGCCGGCAAATCCACCAAGAAAAAGTCATCCCGTAAATCATCCGAGTCCGCTTCACAGGAACTGGACGAGAAGCCCATCGCACAAACCGATGAAGAACTCGACGCCGAGACACAGCAGCGTTACGAGTCGGCCAAGCACAGCGACCTGACCGTTAAAGACCTCCAGAAGATGGACGTCGAAGAACTGCACGAAGTCGCGCAGGCCGAAGGCATCCACGAATACGCGGGCATGTCCAAGCAGGAACTGATCTTCAAGATCCTGCAGACCCACATCGCCGGCCAGGGGCTGATGTACGGCGAGGGCGTACTCGAAGTATTGCCCGACGGCTTTGGCTTCCTCCGCAGCCCCGAGTACTCGTACCTTGCCTGCCCGGACGACATCTACGTCAGCCCGTCGCAGATCCGCCGCTTTGGCCTGAAGGTCGGCCACGTCGTGCAGGGCACCATCCGACCGCCCAAGGAAAGCGAGCGCTACTTCGCGCTGCTGCGTGTGGACGCGATCAACGGCCTGTCGCCGGAGAAACTCAACGACCTCATCCCCTTTGAAGACCTCACGCCGCTGCACCCCAAGGACCGTTTCATCATGGAAACGGAGGCCGAGAACATCGACATGCGCGTGGTCGACCTGGTCGCGCCCGTCGGCAAGGGCCAGCGCGCCCTGATCGTCGCGCCGCCACGCACCGGCAAGACTGTCCTGCTCCAGAAGATGGCCAAGTCCATCATCACCAACTACCCCGGCTGCAAGGTGTTCGTCCTGCTCATCGACGAGCGGCCCGAGGAAGTGACCGACTTCAAGGCCAACGTCCCGCAGGAAGTCGAAGTCGTCGCGTCGACTTTCGATGAGAACACCTCGCGGCACGTGCAGGTCTGCGAGATGGTCATGGAGAAGTCCCGCCGGGCCGTCGAGTACGGCGACGACGTGGTCATCCTCATGGACTCGATCACCCGCATGGCCCGGGCCTACAACGCCGAGATGCCCCACTCGGGCAAGATCCTCACCGGCGGCCTGGATTCCAACGCGTTGCAGCGGCCCAAGAAGTTCTTCGGCAGCGCCCGCGCGATCGAGCACGGCGGCTCACTGACCATCATCGCCACCGCGCTCGTCGACACCGGCTCCAAGGCCGACGACATCATCTTCGAAGAGTTCAAGGGCACCGGCAACAGCGAACTGCACCTGGACCGCCGGCTGGTCGAGAAGCGCATCTACCC
>JBGSTE010000399.1:0-2177 GCA_041736655.1 Phycisphaeraceae bacterium
TGTGACATGGGCGTGGAGGGTGGAGGCCGTAGGGCGTGGAGCGTGGGGCACAGGTCACGAAGCGACGCGGCTAGGCCGCGCTGCGACTTACAACAAACGCACGGTTACTCGGGCTTGGGCGTTGCCCGCGTGCTGGACGGCGAGCTGCTGCTGGTGCTGGAGGACGAGGGCTTTTTCTTCTTGCCGCTGGGCTTAAACGGCGAGATAAGTTCTTCAACGATCAACAGGCCTTCGGCACACTGCGCGTCGACCTTGTTGCGGATCAGCGAGTAAGCCGAGAGCGCGGGGATCGCCACGACCAGGCCCCAGAAAGTGGTGACCAGCGCGGTGGAGATACCGCCGGCCAGCTCGACCGGGTCTGCCGAGCCGCCGCCTTCGACGAGCTTCTGGAACGCGACGATCATGCCGAACACCGTGCCGAAGAGACCGATCATCGGGGCGATGTTGCCCAGCACGTTGAGGTACTCGATGGGGCGAAGCAGCTTGACGGCCTCCGCGTCGCCGGTCTCTTCGACCGCGCGCTCCATCGCCGAGTAGCCGTTGGCCGCTTCGTTCCGCGCGGCGCAGGCGATCTGACCCAGGTACGACTCTTCCTCTTGTGCGAACTCGATGGCCTCGCGGTACTTCTTCTCGGCCAGGAGCGCCTCGATCTCGTCGCGCGTCGCTTCGGGGATCATCTGATCGCGTCGGAACTTGAAGATGAGCATCAGCGAGTAGCCCATCACCACCGCCGACATAATCAGCAGCAGCACGACGATGAGGTTGCCGAGCATCGGGCTCTTGGTGGACCAGATGAAGGCCTCGAACCAGTTGGACGAGGTGGAGGTCGGCTCGTCCTGCGCCATCGCCAGCATGGGCCAGCACGCGGTGACGAACAGGGCGATCAGGGTCGGTTTCAGTCGCATCGGGCAGCGTTCCTCTTACGTGAGCGTGGTCGGGTTGAGGGTTAGGCGTAACATCGTACACACACAGCCGGTCAAGCGGGCGGGTACGGGCATCGTGCCGGGGGTAATAAAGGCGTCGGCCTCATGCCGACGGGGGCGGGTTTGGCCGGGGGGTTGTGGGGGTAACCTCGGCCGGGGTGGTTTGGGTTATTCGTTGCCGGGCTTCTCGTCTTCCGGGGGCTGTTCACCAATGATCTGGTAGTAACGCAGGCGGTATTGCGGGTAGACCTTTTTGTCGTCAATGACCAGGTTCACGCCGCCCACATCATCGCCCCCAAAAAGCAGGCGCTGATAGATGTCATCCCGGCCGATCTTCTTGTGGATGTACGCGACCTCCAGTTGAGCCACGGGGACCAGGTCGTTGGTCCTGCCCTGCTGGCTGAAGTGGATCACGATCCGCATGAAGGTCAGGCCCGCGTCGCGGTACAGGCCCTGGTCCTCTTTGTCATCGGCCAAGGCAAGCTGGGCCCGGCCGAGCACAAACAGCATCGCCGGCAACTCGCCGGGGTTGCTCAGCCAGGGCGTGATCTTGTCGATCGCTTCCTGATACTTGCCGTCGGCCAACAGGCCCAGCGCCTCCCACTTGCCCTCGGGCTGATTGGGCCTTTCCGACGCCTTCCAGACCGTCTCGGGGATGATGACGGCAGTGTCCTTGGGGCGGACGACTGTCTTGTCGCCTGGCTTGGTTGGAGTCGGCAGCGTCGCGGCTTCGCCGGCCACGAGCTTGAGATACGCTTCGAGCCTAACGCGGCGCTCGCCGTCGGAGTTACTCGCCACCGCCATGATCTCTTCGGTGATGCGCTTCTTCTGGTCTTCATCCGCCTGGGCAAGCGATGCGGTCGGGGGCTTACTGAGGAAGAAGAGGTCGGCCTTGTCCGACGCGAGCTTGGCGTAGACCTGGCCTGCAGACACCGGCTCGTTGCGGGCATCGTAGACCTGTGCGAGGAAGTAGCCGGCGAAGTGGCGGATCCAGTCCACGCGGTTGTCCTGCCAGATACCCTCGAAAGAGCGTTGGGCCTCGCGCATCTCCCCAGCCTTGAATGCGGTCAGCCCGGTGGCAAAGGCCGGCACGCTCTCGATGGCCAGTTCGCTGATCTCTGCAAGCGGTACGCTGCGGTCCCCGGCCGCGGTGCGGTACTTGAGCTGACCTTCCTCGACGCCGATGAGCGTCACGCCATCGACCAGCGGCAGGTCGCCCCGCTTGAGCGCGTCGGCATGGGTCGGCAGCGCCAG
>JBGSTE010000401.1:0-4585 GCA_041736655.1 Phycisphaeraceae bacterium
TGAACGCCAACGATGATCCGGCGATACAGGAGATCCTGTGGGGATACGAATACGCTGCGGTCGGTGACAGCCGCACGACGGACCTGTGCCTGTCGCTCGATGGGATGCGACAGCCAAAGCTTCACCCCGTCTGGCAGCGCCTGACCCCGCCCAATCACTACAACTGCCGATCCTCGCTGATCGAGGTCTTCGAGGGCGATCGGCTTGCCGCTGCGACTTCCGTGCCGGCCGTCGATGCGATGCCCGGCTTTGACTTTAACCCCGGTCGGTTATTCACCGACCTCATCGCCGCGTAGGAGGCTCGCGATGAACAGCAAACCAACCAAGGACGAACCGGACTACATCCACGCGAAAGAGTTCGCTTACCGCCACGCGGTCAGCCACAACACCGCGCTGCGTCTTGCCCGCGAGGGAAAGATTACCGGCGCGGTGAAGGTCGGCAAGCTGTGGCGCATGCCCAACAACCGTAAGACCCAGGCGTAAATACAAGCGGGCCGATCGTGAGGCGCCAACCTCCCGACCAGCCCTGACCCCAACCAGCCATCACAGCAGGATGGCATAGCCGTGGCTGCCCGGCTGATCGGGAGCAATTGAGGACCACTGAAGGTCCGAATGCTCTTATCAGTGCGAGCTGCCGGAGCTCATGCCCTTGCATCCTGCACAACCGCTCAACTACATCGAACCGTCCCTTCACCCACTCGCCCGGCCGATCGACACGATCAAGCCCGACCCAGCCAACGCCAGACGGCACAGCGAACGCAACATCGAGGCGATCAGGCGCTCGCTCGCCGGCTTTCGCCAGCAGACGCCGATCGTGGTCGATAACAATGGCGTCTGCTGGAAAGGTAATGCAACGCTTACCGCCGCCCTGGCCTTGGGCTAGTCTCACATAGCAGTTGTCGAGACGACTCTCGACGAGACCGCCGCGCGGGCCTATGCAATCGCCGATAATCGGGCGTCTGATCTCTCCGAGTGGGATCCTGAATCGCTCTCAAAGATCATCGCTGAATTTGGCGACACGCTGGACTTCGAGAGCATCGGATTCACCCAAAACGAGCTCGACGAGCTGCTTGCGAGCATCATGATAAACCCCACAGGCAACACCGACATCGACGACATCCCTGAGCCGCCGGACGATCCGATCACACAGCCTGGTGACATCTGGGTGCTGGGCAACCACCGGCTCATGTGCGGAGACTCATCGAAGCCAGATGACTTGAATCGGCTGCTGGATGGGCAGGCGATCCACTTGGTCAACATGGACCCGCCTTACAACGTGAAGGTCGAGCCGCGTAGCAACAACGCGATCGCCGCGGGCAATTCTTCGTTCGCCAAAGCGGAGAAGCGCACTCATCACCAGTCGTTCGACGTTGCTCGCCAAGGCGAGAAGAAGGCAACGCACAAGCAAATGCGAGCCAAGGACCGGCCGCTGGCCAACGACTTCGTCACCGAGGATGCGTTCGATGAAATGCTTGATGCATGGTTCGGCAACGCCTCGCGCGTGCTCGTGCCTGGAGGCTCGTTCTACATCTGGGGCGGGTACGCGAACCTCGGCAACTACCCCGCGCCGCTTAAACGTGCCGGGCTGTACTTCAGCCAGGGGATCGTGTGGGACAAGCAACACCCGGTCTTGACGCGGAAGGATTTCATGGGCGCGTTCGAGATCGCCTTCTACGGCTGGAAGGAAGGCGCGGGCCACAAGTTCCATGGCCCGAACAACGCGACTGATTTGTGGCACGTCAAGAAGGTCAATCCGCAGAGCATGGTCCACCTGACCGAGAAGCCGGTCGAGCTCGCGGTCCTCGCGATCCAATATTCGTCACTGCCCAAACACCATGTGCTGGACCTCTTCGGCGGTTCGGGCTCGACGCTGATGGGATGCGAGCAGACAGGACGCCGCGCGTTCCTCATGGAACTGGACCAGGCCTACTGCGATGTCATCGTGACACGCTGGGAGCAGTTCACCGGCAAAAAAGCCGATCGCGTCCCCACTCTGACTGAGAAACCCCCGGCCAACGCCAGGGGTGAGAAAGTGCGAACCTGATGCATTAAATGCAACGCGTCGGCATGCATGGCAGTTGGTCATGCCACCTTCGTAAGCCTGAATTGCCCGCGGTCAACCTTCTCGAATCTCGGCGACTCGGTCTTGAGGTCGCGGATGATGGCGCTGTAGAGCGTGGCGTGCGGTGTCTTGCCGTCGCCCGGAGTCCAGAGACCCGCGGCGATCACCTCGTTGACAATGTCATTGCAGCTCATCGGCTCTTTATTCTTGGCGAGAACCTGCACGGCCGCGCCGATTAGGCTGAGCTTCTTTTGCTTAGCCGGGGCATCACTCGTCTTCTTCGTCCGCTTCGGCTTGACGCTGCTGGCCATCGCCTCTTCGCTGGCGGTCAAGCCCTCGGGGCTGGCCTCACGCTCTTCGCGCAGTCTGGCGTTCTCCTGGTCGGCCTTGTGCTGGGCGATCAATGCTTTACGCTCGTCGGCGGTGAGCTTTTTCTTCGCAGGCACACTCGAGGACTGCGCTGGCGCATCGGTCGACGCGGCGGCATCAGCTTTGCACCGAAGTTTCTGGGCCGACTTGATGCGGACCTTGCGATTGGTCTGGGTGTTGGTCGCGTGCCAGCCCCCGCTCGCGTGCTCGGCGTCGATGCGGACGGGCACGATCTTGTCCGTGATCTTCGCGGCGTAGAGCTGTCCGATCTTGATCTGGTCTTTCTTCATGATGCGTTTTCTTTCGGAAGGGGTATAGAAAACGACCCGGGCTCACAGGCCCAGGTCGTTACAGAGAGCGTTGTATTGGTCGGCCCCAAGCATCTCGATGAGCTTGTCGATCAGCCATTGGATCTGGCGATCGACCTCGGGGTTGTTCGTGCTGGCGGGCTGAAGCCATGCCGCGATGGCTGCGACGGCCTCGGGGCTGAACTGCTCGCGGAGGTGCTCGAAGAGTTCCGCTTCGTCGTGTCCTTGGGGTTGCCTGGGCATAGGTCTGCTCCATTTTGAGGGGTTGGTGTGGTTGGGCTTACTTCGCGCGAGATGCTTTGCCCGCTTCTAAGCCTGCTGCGTAGGCGTCGAGCAGGGCCTGCTTGATCGACCAGACCGCCTGTTCGCGGAAGTCGAGGCTGTCCATCTTGCGGGTCTCGAGGGTTTCCAGATGCAGCTCGTCGCGGGCGATTCGTTCGATGGTCTTCAGGGCGTTTTTGCTGGGCATGGTCATGGTTCTTCTGGGGTTGGGGGTTGATGTTTGAACAAGCACATTAAGCCTCAGTTTTGGAGAAACATCAAGGCATAAATGCTAGTTTTCTCATGTTTTTTAAGGGAATTTGGCCATTATCGAGCTATCCCGTACGGCTTGAATCGCAATGCATACGAGTTTTGTTGTCGTTTTCGCACCACCTTCACCAAATCACCACGCTCCCCCTTCCCTTCTGCGAAATGCCTGCCGATAGTGCGGGCATCGATGCCACAAGCAGCCGCACAGCCCGAAGCCTACGCCCTGCAGGGGACCAGCCATGTAGCACGCGCGATCAGCGCCGGCGCGACCAACGCCGCCGGCCAGCCCACCCAGCGATTCGTCAAGGACCTGATCCGCGTCGGCCGCTTCACCGGCGGCGGCGGCAGCCACCAAACCTTCGAAGTCACCCGCGATCAGCATGACCCGGCCAACGGCAAGTTCTCGCTCCAGCACTTCCGCGACCAGTACGTCGCGATGCGGCTGGCCGGGATTGACGTGCCTACGCCCAACGGCCACACCAACGACGCTGAGGCCAACCGGGGCTATGTCCGCGACATGTTCATTGAGGGCGACACGCTCTATGGCGTCATCGAAGCGATCGGCCAGGACGCCATTCAGCTGATGAGCCGCGCCAAGGTCTCGATCAATGTCCCAATCAAGCTGCAGGGCGGCAACGGCAAGAGCTACGACTACCCGATCGACCACGTGGCGATCGTGACCAACCCCGTCATCCCTGAACAGAACGGCTTTGTGGCCATCGCCGCCAGCCGCGACAACCCCGGCAAGGTCAACGCCCTTGTCCTCGCCCCGGAGAACCCAGCCATGGATAAACCCGCCAACACTCCCGCCCCCGCCGACAAGCCCAAGGCTACCGATCTTGCCAGCCTCGCCGCTTCGCTGGGCATCCAGCTCGCCGAAGGCCAGGACGCTGCGCAGGCGATCGGTGCCAGCTTCGCCGCGATGAAGGCCAAGATCACCGAGCTCGAAGACAAGACCAAGCAGCCGGCCAACAGCGATGTCGTGGTCGCCGCCTCGCTGGACCCGAACGTCGCGGGCGTCATGGTCGAAAACGCCGAGCTCAAGCTCAGCCGCCTGGTCGAGGAAGGCCGCATCACCGCGGCTGTCCGCGACGAACTCAAGACCGCCCTGGTCGGCACCGCCGCGAAGCCCGTGGCGCTGACGCTCTCGATCGGCAAGCAGGGCGAGCCGTCGATCTTTAGCCGCGTCATCGAGATCCTCGGCAAGAACAACCCGGTCGAGCTCAAGGAAAAGACCAAGGGACAGAACGCGATCGTCGCATCGCGAGCGAAGCCCGAGGATGACAAGAAGATCACCGACGACATCCTCGCGAAG
>JBGSTE010000439.1:0-3470 GCA_041736655.1 Phycisphaeraceae bacterium
CTCACGGGAAACTCAAGGCTCGTGACGTTGGATATTGAATTAACGGGCGTGCGTGGCTCCGCGATCGGCACGAACGGAGACCTGCTGATCGCGACCATGGACGCGGTGTTCCAAGTCGACTTGCAGTCCGGCGCCTCGACGTTGCTGACCCCAACACTGACGCTCTTCTCGCCACACGACGTCGTGCAAGGCAACATCAATATCCCCGAGCCGGCGTCGGCGGGGATGCTGGCGATCGGTCTGGGGATGGTCGCGCGTCGTCGCAGACGCTAAGCCGCGAGCGGCTTACGGGAAAACTACTCCCACTCGATCGTCGCCGGGGGCTTGCTGGAGATGTCGTACACTACGCGGTTGACGCCGCGCACCTCGTTGATGATGCGGTTGCTGATCTTCGCCAGCACATCAAACGGGATCCGCGCCCAGTCGGCGGTCATGAAGTCCTGGCTCTCCACCGCACGCACCGCGACGACCTGCTCGTGTGTTCGGCCGTCGCCCATCACGCCCACCGCCTTGACCGGCAGCAGCACCGCGAACACCTGCGCGGTCTTGCGATAAAGATTGTTGGCGACGATCTCTTCGAGCAGGATCTCGTCGCAGTCGCGGAGGATCGCCAGTTGGGGCTCGTTGACTTCGCCCAGCACGCGCACCGCCAGGCCCGGGCCGGGGAACGGGTGACGCCAGACCATGGACTCGGGCAGGCCCAGCACGAGCCCCAGTTGTCGCACCTCATCTTTAAAGAGGTTCCGCAGGGGCTCGACGAGTTCAAAACCCAGTTCAGCCGGCAGGCCGCCGACGGTGTGGTGCAGCTGGAGGTTGGCCGCGGTGCCGGCGTAGCCGTGGCCGGACTCGATGACGTCGGGGTAGAGCGTGCCCTGGGCGAGGAATTTGATTTCTGATTTCTGATTTCTGATTGTTGATTGAATTTCCGCCGAGGTGGATTTGAACTCGTCGATGAAGCGGTGGCCGATGCGCCTGCGTTTTTCCTGCGGGTCGGTGATGCCCTTGAGGTCATCGAGGAAGCGATCGGCTGCATCGACGACGATGAGGTCGATGTCAAAGTGATCGCGGAAGGTGTTCTCGACGAGCTGACGTTCGCCCTTGCGCAAGAGGCCGTTGTCGACGAAGATGCAGGTGAGCTGCTTGCCGATCGCGCGGTGGAGCATGGCGGCGACGACGGAGGAATCGACCCCGCCGGAGAGCCCGCAGATCACTCGGCCGTCGCCGACGCGCTCCTTGATACTTCTGGATTCGTGTTCGAGGAAGTCAGCCATGCGCCAGGTGCCTTCGCACTTACAGGCATGGAAGAGGAAGTTGGAGAGGATGTCGCTGCCGTGGGGCGTGTGGGTGACTTCGGGGTGGAACTGCACGCCGAAGAAGGGCTTGGTCTTGTGCCTGACCGCGGCGTAGGGGCAGGTGGGCGTGGTGGCGAGCGGCACGAAGTCATCGGAGAGGGACTGGACCTGGTCGCCGTGGGACATCCAGGCGGTGGTGTGTTCGGGCACGCCGCGCATCAGGCCGGTCGAGTCGGTGATGTGAAGGCGGACCCCGCCGTATTCGCGGGCTTGTGCGTTCTTGACCTGGGCCCCGAGGAGTTGACAGCCGATCTGCATGCCGTAGCAGATACCCAGCACCGGCACGCCCAGGTCGAAGAGTCGTGGGTCGCAGGTGGGCGCGCCTTCTTCGTAGACCGACGAGGGCCCGCCGGAGAGGATGATGCCCTTGGGTTTGAGTTGAGCGAGCTGCTCGACTGTGACATTGGGCCCGACGAGCATCGAGAAGACGCCAGCCTCGCGCACGCGCCGGGCGATGAGCTGAACATACTGGCTGCCGAAGTCGACGATCGGGACGACCTGCCCGCGGACCGATGCGGGGATCTCGTTGATGGCTTGCTGGGCGGCGTCGCGGGCTGCGGGGGCGGTCGTCATGGCGGGGCCTTGTGAAGGAATCGGCTGAAAAAACGGCAAACCGCAATCATACCGAAAGCGGTTTATGCCTGCGTCTGGACGGGTTCATCCGTGATCTTCGAGCTTTCGCGGTTAAACTCTTCTACATGTACAAACCCTTGGCCGTCATCCCGCTTTTGTTTATCACTTTGTCGGCATTCGCTGCGCCGGAGTTGTCTGACGCCGATCGTCAGCGACTGGCCGACGGCACGACCGACAAGGACACCCAGCTCGATCAGCAGCCGGGGTTGTATGTCCTCCTGCAAAACGCCCAGACCTGGCAGGGCGATGATTTTTCAGGCGATGCAGGCGCCAAGGTGGCGCCCGAGCCGGATTACGAATTCATCCGGAGCAACCCCGACAAGGCCCGCGGCAACGTGTACCTGATCGAGGGTTGGCTGGCGCAGGCGGATCGTTACCCCAATCCTGATGCCGGGCTTGGCAGGGAAAAACTCTACAACCAGATCGACCCGGCCTGGGGCGAACAGGTCACACGATGGACGATCGCCACCGCCAGGGGCGACGCAAGCTCGACGATCATCGTGCTGTTCAACGATCCGCGCGGGCAGATGAGTAAGCCTGCCAAGGATGCCAAGGTCCGTGTCGCGGCACGCTTCTACAAGCTCTGGACGATCAAGGCGGCCAACGGCAAGCCCTTCACGTACGCGGTCTTCGTCGGCGGTGCAGCGGAAACGGTGCCTGACGCCGCTTCGTCTTCCACCGGCGGCGGCACGTCGAATACGTCGATCATGCTGCTCGCGCTGGTCGCCATCCTCGGCGCGTTCTTCGTCATCCGCTACCTGCTGAATCGAGGCGGCGGGGGTACTCAGATGAGCGAAAGACTCGAAGCCATCCGACGTGAAAGAGAGCGCTACGAGGCCGAGGAACAGGAGATGGAACCGGACGACCAAGACCTCCCGGACGACCCCGCCGCTGCCCTGGACACGCTGCGTGATCGGCATGAGGAGAAATGAGGATTGCGGAATGGCGAATGTCGTATGGCCAATGCACGAATGGCGAATGGCGAATGCACGAATGAATGACCAATGAACAATGACCAAACGATCTGTTCCGAAGATGGGTCATTTGGGCTTGGTCATTGAATATTGCTTCGCCATTCGACATTCGCCCTTCGTGCATTCGCATCCGCCCTTTGCCCTTTGCGCATTGATTTATCAAACCCGACGATTCCGTTACTATTCCCATCATGCCCACGGTAGCACTCAACATCCCCGGCCAGGCCCACGGCTACACGATCATCATTGAGCCGGGCGCGATCGATACGCTGGGTGATCAGGTCGCCAAGGTCGCGCCGCACGCGAAGGCGGCGGTCATCGTCGATGAAAACATCGAGCCCTCGCACGGCCGAGTCGCGATGCGATCCCTCAAGCGCGCGGGATACGACACGACCGTCGGCGTGATGCCCGCCAGCGAAAAGAACAAGTCCCTGGGCACCGTGCGTGAGCTGCTCGATGTCCTGCTTAACGCCAAGCTCGAACGCAAGAGCCCGGTCATCGCCGTCGGCGG
>JBGSTE010000457.1:0-4694 GCA_041736655.1 Phycisphaeraceae bacterium
AGCCCGAGGCCCGCGCCGCTTCGCACGCCGCCGCGATCCGCTTTTCCGCCAGCGACGCGTCGGCATCCTTCATCAGCACTGCTGACTCGATGATCACCTTGATCGTCACCCCCGGCAGCACCGACCGCGCCGCCTTCACCAACTCGGCAAACTCAGCCCGCGCCCCCTCCGCATCACAAGCCAGGAGCGTCGGCAGGTGGGCAACAAAATCCACCTCGTCCGCGCCGTCTTTTACAAGAGATGTCGCTTCGATCGCCTTGACCATCGGCTTCATTGCGCCAAGCGGAAAGCCCGCGACCGCGCACGTCTTCACGCCCGAGCCGGCCAACCTCTCCCGCACGCTTCGCACAAACGCGCCGTTGATGCAGACGCTGGCGAAGCCGTACTGCAGCGCCTCTTCACAAAGCACCAGCACGTCGTCGCGCGTGGCCTCAGCCCTGAGGATCGTGTGGTCGATGATGCTGGCGATGGCGTTTGGCATGATTCAATTGTAGCTCAAGCTATTCACCGCAGAGGGCACAGAGATCGCCGAGAAAATCCTTTCACAGCGAATCATCGTCTAAGTTTGACTCTGCGTTCTCTGCGCTCTCTGCGGTTGAAGAGTTCGCGTTGACCGTCACATCAGACACAGATACAAAGAACGTGGCGAGCGCCGCGTGATACGTCGCCGGGTCGTGTTCGAATAAGCGGTTGTGCCGTCCGCCCTGGATCGTGACAAAGGTGCTGCATGGCGCGGCGTCGGCCAGCTCTTTTCCTTCTTCAATTGGGCAGACGCGGTCGTCGCTGCCGTGGAGGATCAGTAGCGGGCACTGCAATTGCCTGGCGTAGCCGACACGATCAAACCCGCGGATCAGGCCGGTGAGGTGGAAGAATGCCGCGACCAGTGGCAGGAAGATAAAGAAGGGAACGCCGTGGTGGATGAGGCGTTGTCGGATGGGCGTGTCCCACCGGCGGTACGGGCCGTCGGCGATGACGGCTGCGAAGCGCTCGGGATACATCGCCGCGGTCTTGATGGCGATCTGCCCGCCGAGCGAATAGCCAAAGAGAACAATGGGCTTTTGCCGCACTTCATCGGGCAGGCCATCGAGTACCGCCAGCGCGTCGCCCGGCTCGCGTGTGCCACAGGTCATCCAGCGCGCGGTGCACTCGCCGTGGCTGGGCCAATCGAAGACAACGAGCTTGCCGGCATAGCGGGCCAGTTCGTTGACAAAACGCAGCGCGCCGTAGCGGCCGTCGTGGTGGCCGTGGAGGATCAGCACGGTCGGCCCGTCGGGCGTTTGGCCTTTGATGATCCAGCCGGGCGTGGTCGCATGGTCCGGCAGATGAAACGTGACTTCATCGGCAGTCAGGCCTATGTCTGCCGGGTCGGTGGGCAGGCCGATACCCAAAGCGATGGCGAAGGTCCTGCGCTTGGGGCGGACGATGAACCAGACGATCGACGCGGAGCCGAGCAGCGCGATGAGCACCAGGGCGGTCAGGAACAGGATGGTCAATCCAAGCATGAACGCGGTAGGATAGCGGCTCTTACAGGGAGACCCCGATGAACGACATGGCCCTGATGGATGAAGCGCTGGCCCAGGCGCAGAAAAGTTACGACGAGGGCGGCCTGCCCATCGGTGCGGTGCTCGTCGACGCGCAGGGCAACATCATCGCGCGTGGCTACAACCACCGCGTTCAGCTCGGCGACCCGACCTCGCACGGCGAGACCGACTGCATCCGCAACGCCGGCCGACGCCGCGACTGGCACACCCTCACGCTCGTCACCACCCTCAGCCCCTGCGTCATGTGCAGCGGCACAGCGCTCCTGCTCCGCATCCCGCGCATCGTCATCGGCGAAAACATCAACTTCACGGGCGAAGAAGACCTGTTGCGCCAGCGCGGCGTCGACCTGGCCGTGCTCGACCACCCCGGCTGCATCGAGCTCATGGCCAGGTTCCAACGCGAACAACCGGACGTGTGGAACGAAGACATCGGGCGGTGAGTTCGATTGAACCGCAAAGGCGCAGAGGGATGTCTTCCGCTTCGCTGCGGTTCAAAACGATCCCGATTACGATAGGTGTATGGCCCGCCCCAACCGCTCCAACGAGAAACGCTCCGAGCTGATGCCCGTCGTCGCGCTGGCGTTCTGCGAGCTGGGCTACCGCAAGGCGACCACCTCCGAGCTGGCCACGCGCTGCGGCGTGCAGGAGAACATCCTCTACCGGCTGTGGGCCGACAAAAAGGCGATGTTCACCGCGTCCATCGAGTACCTCTTTGACGCGACGATCCAGCAGTGGCAGACCTTCATCGACGAGGCCGCCGCCGACCCGCAAGGCCCGACCGCCGCCCAGCGGATCCTCGCCTACGACGCCGAGCACCGCGGCGAAAAAGGTTTCTACCGCATCACCTTCGCAGCGCTGAGCGAGACCGACGACCCGGACGTCAAGGCGGCGCTCCGCTCGATGTACGCCCGCTTCACGCAGTTCATCGAAAAAGAAATCCTCGAACACCGCGAACTGACCGGCGCCGACAAGTCCAACCTGCCCGAGGCCTGGGCCCTGACCTGGGCGATCCTCGGCATCGCCACCGCCGCCGACATCGGCCGCGAGGTCGGCCTGCTCAGCGCCCCCAAACGCAAAGCCCTCATCGCCGAAGTGGGACGGCTGCTCCTCGAAGGCCGCTGAATCAATCTGCGCTACACCCGCTCGAGCTTCACCGGGAACGTCCCGCCCGACAAAAACTGTGCGACATACAGCGAGCCATCCTTTGTCACGCACAGGTCGTGCGGGTGGATGAACGTCTCGCCGATGCTTTTCATCTGCTTCAGCTTGCCGTCGTCGTCGTATGCCGGGGCCGTGCCGCCTAGGTTGGCGACGACTTTGAAATCCTTGTCCAGCACCGACACGAATCCGCGCGCGTTGCGGTCCTTGGGCCAGTTGTCGGCCAGGTGCGCAACATAATAAAAATCGCCCACACGCTGGATCTGCCGGGGATTTCCGCCGGGTAAGGGCACGCGAAACTTTTCTTCGCCGGTGTCGCTGAGCTTCATGAGGTACTGCTGATCGCTCATCGCGATGAGTAGGCCGTTGTCGTCGTAGATGCCGCCGTGCGGGCCCCAGTGCGTGATGCCGCCCTGCGCGCCGCCGAAGAGGGCTTGTTGTTTGCCTTGCGGGTCGATGTGCTGGATGTAGTCCTTGCCGTAGCCGTCGAGGATGAAGAAGCTGCCGTCGGGTTTGTGCAGCGTCCACGACGGGCGGTACTGCTTTTCGTTGTCGTACTTGCCCGACTCCGCCGGCCAGCCCCATCGCTCAAGCACCTCGCCGGCGAGCGTGGTCTTCACCACTTTGCCGATGCGGATGTCGGTGATATAGAGCACCTCGCGCGCGTCCTTGCCCTGGCCCTCAGCAACGATGCAAAGCCCGTGGGCGCCGGGGAAATCGAGCGTCCACTTGTTCTGCAGTTTGCCAGCCGTGTCGCAGACGATGACGTTGTTCTTGACGTGGTCGGTCACGATGACGAGCTGGCCGTCGCGGGTCTGCACGATGCCGTGGCAGTTCTTGATCGGCGTATGCTGCGTGACGTCAGGCCCAACCCAATCAGGCACAACGCGGTACTTGAAGTCGCCCTGGCCGAGGGTGAGGTTCTGCTGCTCGTCACCGCGCACGAGGATGGCGGGGATGAGCGATGCGGTCGCAGCAGCGGCGGTGGTGGCGAGGAAGGTTCTTCGTTTCATGGCTCAATCAGTCTATTAAAAACCATCACAGAGGACACAGAGACACAGAGGGCACGGAGGAAGGCAGTTGGATGAATGTGGGCAAATAAATTATGGCATTTGCGACAATAATTCACCGCACGAGGGACAGGAAGGCAAGTCAAGCGATTGAAGTTCGTGTCCACAAGCAATACATAGCATGGGGCGGATGTGCTTGCGTTTCAGAATCCGCATGACCTCGTGGCCAATCCGTTTCGTTCTATCGTTTCGCGCACGTAGTAAGCCAACAATCCATGTCGGTATCAGTATCGCTACAAAAACCAACGCAAAGACAACAAACCCGAGTGTGGTATTAGGGCGAATCAGTGAAGTCACGATTGCTACAACAAAACCTGCCGCAACGATTCGTAATTCTTTTTGACGAGCTTTTCGAGCAGCCTCCCTCAAAATACTTTGTATTTGCGCGTCGGTAAGTTGTCCATCCAGATGTTTGAGCATCTCACGGGTCGATCGATAAGACTCACGGTATTGCTCGCGGTCTGCTGGCATCTACGCATCTTAGTCATGCTTTCCGAAATAGACACGAATTGAAACACTGAAACACCAGATAGGTTCCTGCCTTCCTCCGTGCCCTCTTTGCCTCTGTGTCCTCTGTGATGGTTTGGTTCGAACAGAAGAGAACCTAGCTAAGTTCCCCCAACCGCTCGTACCCGCTCCGTAACAACTCTTCCGTCTTCTTCCAGCCGATGCACGCGTCCGTGATCGACACGCCCGGCTTGAGTTTGCTGCGGATTTCTTCGCCGGGCTTGACGCTTGGCAGTTTCTGGCTGCCCTCTTCGAGGTTTGACTCGATCATCGTGCCGGTGATGAACGGGCGCGTCGTGCCCGCGCCGGCGACCGCGGCGCCGCGGGCCCTTGCGATGCGCTGGTCGATGAGCGAGTTGAAGACGACTTCCTGTCGTTCGTGTTTCTTGTCGCTGTTGGCGTGGCTGCAGTCGACCAT
>JBGSTE010000583.1:0-1185 GCA_041736655.1 Phycisphaeraceae bacterium
TGCTCCCGCTGATCGAGCGGGCCTTCCGCGTCACCACCGCGATGAGCCTCAAGGAACTCAACGACAACGCCCGCCCCTTGCTCAAGCGCCTCGCTCACGAAGCGCCCGGCACGTACCAGCACTCGCTGCGCATCGCCGACATGGCCGAGAGCGCCGCCGAGGCCATCGGCGCCGATGCGCTCTTGTGCCGCGTGGGCGCGATGTACCACGACATCGGCAAGACCAACAAGCCCGCCTACTTCATCGAGAACCAGGCCGGCGGACCCAACAAGCACGCCAAGCTCAGCCCCGCCATGTCGCTGCTCATCATCGTCGGCCACGTCAAGGACGGTATCGAGATGGCCCGCGAGTTCGGCCTGCCGATTGTCATCCGACACTTCATCGAGTCCCACCACGGCACCACGCTCGTTGAATACTTCTATCACGAAGCCAAAAAACAGACCCAGGCCGAGGACAAGCCCGACCCCAGCGAGTTCGAGTTCCGCTACCCCGGCCCAAGGCCCCAGACCCGCGAAGCGGCGATCATGATGCTCTGCGACTGCGTCGAAGGCGCCGCCCGCGCGATGGACGACCCCACCGCCAACCGCCTGGAAACCCTCGTCCGCACGATGGCCAACAAACGCCTCATGGACGGCCAGTTCGACGACTGCGACATGACGCTGCAGGACCTTAGCCGGATCGAGCAGGCGATCACCAAGTCACTGTGCGCGATGTATCACCAGCGGATCAAGTATCCGGACGAAAAGAAGGACGAGAGCAAGAGCGACATCAGGCGTCCCGCGGCGGGGTAAGCAGTCTGTCGGATTTTTAGCTTGTTGTTCTCGCGTCCGGAGACCGTAGGTCTCCGGCTATTTTGTTTAGAGCGGCGTTTAACAATAGCCGGAGACCTACGGGCTCCGGAGGCGAGAACAACCCGTTAAAAACCTTGTCGTCCGCTTACCCCGCCGCGGGTCGCCTGACGTCGCTCTTGCTCTCGTCCTTCTTCTCCTCCGGATACTTGATCCGCTGGTGATACATCGCGCAGAGTGACTTGGTGATGGCCTGCTCGATCCGGCTGAGGTCCTGGAGCGTCATGTCGCAGTCGTCGAACTGGCCGTCCATGAGGCGTTTGTTGGCCATCGTGCGGACGAGGGTTTCCAGGCGGTTGGCGGTGGGGTCGTCCATCGCGCGGGCGGCGCCTTCGAC
>JBGSTE010000589.1:0-2069 GCA_041736655.1 Phycisphaeraceae bacterium
TGGCGTCAGCAGCGTCATGCCGTGGTGGATGGCCTGGCACACCAGCAGCCGGTCGAAAGGGTCGGTGTGCACCACCGGCAGCTTGTCGAGCATCAGCGTGGCGCCCTCGTCCAGTGGCAGCCGATTCCATCGCCGAACCGCGAGCGATTTCAAAAAATCGGCGTCTATCCGGGCCCTGCCGCTTGCCGTTGCCCTCCGCGATATTTTGCGGGATCGACTGGGAAGAACGCAGGAGCTGATCACGCGGATGGCGGTCTTTACCGGATAACCCCGAGACTTGAATGGATGCCCACGCAACGAACTCGATTGACACACGGTAAACATCGAGTTTTTCATGATCGAAAACTGGCATGACTCATACTCGGTTCGATTACGATGACGAATTACGAGAACGAGAACGACTCAAACCGGCTAAATCTCCCCCGCCTTCAAAAACGCCTTGCTCGCGGCCGCGATCGTCTGTTCGATCGCGTGCAGGTCGTGGGCGGTGCTGATGAACCACGCCTCGAACTGGGCCGGCGGCAGGACGACGCCCTCGTCGAGCATCATGCCGAAGAAGGCGGCGAAGCGGTCGGTTCGGCAGTTCGTCGCCTGGGCGTAGTTTGTCACCGGGTCGCCCGCTTCTCGCACGAAGAACGGGCAGATCATCGAGCCGACGCGTGTGATATTCACCGGCACGCCCGCCGACTGGGCCGCTTCGGTCAAGCCCATCTCCAACCGACGCGAGGACTCCTCAAGCGTCGCGTACGCCGCGAAATCGTCGGCCCTGAGCGCTTCGAGCGTCGCCAACCCCGCCGCCATCGCCAGAGGATTCCCACTTAACGTCCCGGCTTGATACATCGGGCCATCGGGCGCAACCTGTCGCATAAGGTCCGCAGGCCCGCCATACGCAGCGCAAGGCAGGCCGCCGCCGACCACTTTGCCAAGGCAGGTCAGGTCAGGCGTCACGCCATAAAGCGTTTGCGCCCCTCCGTAGTCCACGCGGAAGCCCGTCATCACCTCGTCAAACAACAGCAGCACACCATAGTCATCACACAGCTTCCGCAGCCCTTGCAGGTATCCCGGGGCAGGCGGAATACAGCCCATGTTGCCCGCGATCGGCTCCACCGCCATGCACGCGATCTCGCTGCGGTGCTGTTTCATCATCGCTTCGACCGCAGCCAGATCGTTGTACGGCACCAGCAGCGTGCTCTTGACCAGCGACTCAGGCACGCCCGGCGAGCTGGGAACGCCTAGCGTCGTCGCCCCGCTTCCAGCAGACACCAGCATCGCGTCGGTATGCCCGTGATAGCAGCCGATGCACTTGATCACCTTGCTGCGCCCCGTCGCCGCGCGGGCCAGCCGCAAAGCGCTCATCGCCGCCTCCGTGCCCGAATTGACAAAGCGCACCAGCTCGATCGAAGGCACCGCCTCGATCACCACCTCGGCCAGCTTCGTCTCCAGCTCCGTCGGCATGCCAAAGCTTGTGCCATGTTGTGCGGTCTTGGTAATCGCGGCGATCACCTGCTCGGGCGCGTGGCCGAGGATCAGCGGCCCGTAGCTGCCGACGTAGTCGACGTACGTGTTGCCATCGATGTCCGTCACCGTGCAGCCTTTGCCCCGGGCGATGGTGATCGGTTCCCGGCCCACGGCCTTGTAGGCCCGCACCGGCGAGTTCACCCCGCCGGGCATCAGCGTCCTGGCCTTCGCGTGGGCATGGGCGGACTTGGCGTAGCGATCGGTCACGGTTTCGGTGGATTTGGTCATGCGGGGATGGTATCGGGATCACAGATCGTTAGCCGACAACTGCAAGGCGGCGCTAAACAAAACCCTTGTCAAACCCGTATCACGTGGTACGTTATACGTATCTGCCTTGTCCTTTCTGGAGCCTGCCATGTCGACCCTCGCCGAACTCCTGGCCAAAAAACAACAGTCTCTCCTGTCCATCGAGCCGACCGCCACGGTCATGCAGGCCGCGGACCTGATGAATCAACACCGGGTCGGCGCCCTGCTGGTTGTCGACCGCCGGGGCAGTTCGCTGGCGGGAATCTTCACCGAGCGTGACATCCTCCGCCGGGTGATCGGCGAAC
>JBGSTE010000657.1:0-11867 GCA_041736655.1 Phycisphaeraceae bacterium
GCAGGTCGGCAACGGACGCAGGCAGGCGGGCTCGGTCGGCGACGGCGTGGCTGACGATGTCTATCCGCTGCGTAAGAGCGCGGCCCTGGGCTTTGCCCAGGTGAGTGATGTGACCGGCAAGGTCGGTCACGATGAGCTGGCCTACACGTCGGTGCACCACCTGGTCGCGGGTCTTTCGCCGGAAGTCGACGAGACCGGCAAGTGGGGCGTGGAGAAGCGTGCGGGCGAAAAGGGCGAGAGCGGCACCAAGGGTTCGATCATCAAGGAAGGCACGCTTGCGGGCTGGCTGCATGACCCGGCCCACATCATGGGCCACGACCACGGCAACGTGCGGCTGGCGATGTTCGATCCGCCGTCGGTTTTTGAAGATGGCTCGTTCAAGCGCATGCACCCCGATGGGCCCGAGGCGTTCAACAACCCACACGCTTGGGGCATGACGATCGACCTGACCTCGTGCATCGGCTGCAACGCCTGCGTGGTCGCTTGCCAGGCTGAAAACAACATCCCGTCGGTGGGCAAGGAGCAGGTCTGGCGTTCGCGCGAGATGCACTGGCTGCGGACCGATACGTATTTCAAGGGCGACCCGGACAAGCCCGAGGACATCCAGGTCGTCCACCAGCCGATCATGTGCGTGCAGTGCGAGAACGCGCCGTGCGAGCAGGTGTGCCCGGTGGCCGCGACGGTGCACGACACCGAGGGCCTGAACACGATGGTGTACAACCGCTGCATCGGTACGCGGTACTGCTCGAACAACTGCCCGTACAAGGTCCGCCGGTTCAACTACTTCGACTACCACGCCAAGAGCGTTCGGCAGGACGTCGCCAACCCCTGGCTGAACATCCCCGACACCCAGCAGCAGGCGGCGATCGACAAGATCAAGCGCCTGGCGTTTAACCCCGACGTGACGGTGCGGATGCGTGGCGTGATGGAAAAGTGCACCTACTGCACCCAGCGGATTCAACGCGCCAAGATCGCGCAGAAGAACGCCTACGTGCAAAGCCAGAACGAGGGCGGCTTCACCCACACGCCGGTCGACACACGCACCGTGCCCGATGGCACGATCGTCACCGCTTGTCAGGACGCGTGCCCGACGCACTGCATCACCTTCGGCGACCTCAACGACCCGAACTCGAAGGTCAGCCAGCTCCAGAACAAGAACAAGCGCAGCTACGCGGTATTGAGCGAACTCAACAGCCGGCCACGCACCAAGCACCTGGCCAAGCTGCGTAACCCGTACGCGGAAGGCGACAAAGCTGGACATTAACCAAACCGGAACCGGCGACGCGTAGCGTCGCAAGACGCGAACATTGAGCGACAAGTTCGTAACGATACAAGCTCAAACCTAGGCCCTAAGCCCTAAACCCTAGACCCTAAGACATGGCAGCGATCCACCCCGGCAGCACAATCCCCTCCGTCGACACGGACAACACCGTGGACGACCCGCGTCGCCGCGCGCCGCTGGTCACCGGCGGGCTCGACTTCGCAGGCGTTACCGAGAACGTCTCACGCATCGCCACCACACGGCCAGACCTCCTCTGGTGGGCCGGCTTCCTCGTGCTCTCGTGCATGGCGATGGGGTTCTTCACCTTCATCGGCTACCTCTTCGTGACCGGCGTGGGCATCTGGGGCAACAACCAGCCGATCTCCTGGGGCTTCCCCATCATCAACTTCGTGTTCTGGGTCGGCATCGGCCACGCGGGCACGCTGATCTCCGCGATCCTCTTCCTCTTCCGCCAGAACTGGCGCACCTCGATCAACCGCTTCGCCGAGGCGATGACCATCTTCGCGGTTGTCTGTGCAGGCATCTTCCCGGCGATCCACGTCGGTCGGCCGTGGCTGGCGTTCTGGCTGTTCCCGTATCCGAACCAGATGGCGATGTGGCCGCAGTTCCGTTCGCCGCTGTTGTGGGACGTGTTCGCGGTGTCGACCTATGCGTCGGTGTCGCTGCTGTTCTGGTACACGGGCATGGTGCCGGACCTTGCGACCTTGCGTGACAAGGCCAAGAGCCGCATTGGCCAGATGTTCTACAGTTTCTTCGCGCTGGGCTGGACCGGTTCAAGCCGGCACTGGCACCGGTTTGAGAAGGCGTACCTGCTGCTGGCGGCGCTGTGTACGCCGCTGGTGCTCTCGGTGCACTCGGTCGTGTCTTTCGACTTCGCGGTCGCGCAGTTGCCCGGCTGGCACACGACGATCTTCCCGCCTTACTTTGTCGCCGGCGCGATCTACGGCGGGTTCGCGATGGTGCTCACGCTGGCGATCCCCTGCCGTGAATGGCTGGGCCTGAAGCACATCATCACGATGCGGCACATCATCAACTGCGCCAAGGTCATGCTCGGCACGGGGCTGATCGTGCAGTACGGCTACTCGCTGGAGTTCTTCACCGCCTGGTACTCCGGCCACCACTTCGAACAGTTCGTCTTCCGCAACCGCCCGCTGGGCAACTACCAGGTCGGTTTCTGGCTGATGGTCTTCTGCAACTGCATCGGCCCGCAGGTCATGTGGATCAAGAAGTGCCGGGAGAACCTCTGGTGGATCATGTTCGCGGCGATGTGCGTGAACATCGGCATGTGGTTCGAGCGATTTGTCATCGTCATCACGTCGCTTAGCCGTGACTTCCTGCCCGGCAGTTGGGCCCAGTTCCACCCGACGTGGGTCGACATCTGTATGTTCGCCTGCTCCTTCGGGCTCTTCGGCTCGCTGTTCTTCCTGTTCCTCAAGTTCCTGCCGGTCATCGCGATCTCCGAAGTCAAGACCGTCATGCCCGCGGCCCATGCCAGCCACCACGGCCACGGCCACGGCAATGTCGAAGGGACGAATGGCGAATGATGAATTTCAAGCAAACAACCTGTAGCGCAACGACGCGCGTCAGTGGCGGGTTCGACATTCGCCATTGTGGCTTCGTGCATTGCGGAGCAACGCTATGACCGCTATTGACACCCACCACCATCACGGCCACGCCCAGTCGGACGACCACACGCCGGCGAAGCCCAAGCTCTTCGGGCTCATCGGCGAGTTCGACAACGTCGACGACATCCTCGCCGCGGCGCACGCCACGCGCAAGGCCGGGTACAAGAAGACCGACGTCCACACGCCCTTCCCGATCCACGGCATCGACGAGGCGATCGGCATCAAGCCGACGATCCTGCCCTGGATCGTGCTGTGCATGGGGCTCACCGGCATGGCCACGGGGCTGATGCTGACGACCTACACGATGGCCGACTGGCTGCCGATCCCCGGGTTTTTGCCCGAGAACTTCGAGGGCTACAAGTTCCTGATCTCCGGCAAGCCGTTCAACTCGCTGGCGGGCTACATCCCGGTCATCTTCGAGTTGACGATCATGTTCAGCGCGTACACCGCGGTGTTCGCGATGTTCCTGCTCAACAAGCTCCCAATGATGAGTAACCCGCTCTTGCGTTCCCGCCGGTTCCGTCGTGCGACGGACGACCGGTTCTTCCTGGCCATCGATGCGCGGGATGCGCAGTTCGACGCGGTGCAGTCGGCGGCGTTCGTGAAGAACCTGCACGGCTGCCTGGCGGTGGAAGTGATTGAAGACGAATGAAGACTCAGGTGACCGGGCCTGACCGCGAAAGCGCGACGATTTGCTTGGCTGCACGTGACGTATTGAGATGGACTAAACGATGAAACTCTCTGACCTTGATCTTGATCTTCGCCTGCCCAAGCCCCCGATGGTGCTGGTGGCGGTGCTGGTGGCGGTGCTGGTGATCGGCATGTTTGTGCCGATGGGGATCGCCTCGGCGATCTGGTTCAAGCGCAACTACTTCGACCCCAACCCGCGGATCCACATCTTCCTGGACATGGACGACCAGGCCAAGGGCAAGGCCCAGGCCAGCAGTGATGTCTTCAAGAACGGGCAGACGATGCAGGCCTATGTGCCCGGCACGGTCGCGTGGGGCCGAACGACCAATCTGCCCGACCCGACGATGCTCAAGGATGACGACCTGGCCTACCGCGGGTTTGAGGTCTCGACGCAGACCGGCGAGACGGTACTCGTCGAGGCGGCAGATGGCACCGCGACACCCAAGTACATCGACGGCTACCCGGACATCGTGACAGTGGACAAGGCCTTTGTCGAGCGTGGCCGGCAGCAGTTCATGATCCACTGCTACACCTGCCACGGCGCGGACGGGCAGGGTAACGGTCCGAACAAGCGCGAGATGGATCGCCTGGCGTTGATCACCGAGACCGGCACGCTGGCGCTGGTCCCTGCGAACTTCACCGATGCCACCAAGTTCGCACAGGCGATCTACCCTAACGGCAAGCTATTCAACACGATCACCCACGGCCAGGGCACGATGAACGCCCTGGGCCCGATGATCGAGGTCAAGGACCGCTGGGCCATCGTCGCGTACGTGCGGGCGCTGCAGCGGGCGCAGGCGCAGTAGGCGTTAGAAGTCAGTCGTTAGTAAAAAGTAAGAAGTAAGAAGTAAGAAGTAAAAAGTAAGAAGCATGAGACGCAGGTGAAGCAGAACAAGAGCACGAAGTCGACCTCCTGACTCCTAGCTCCTGACTACTAGCTTCAACCTCCTAAAACCAAAGGACAAGCCGACGTGGCTCACGGACACACGACAATTGATGAAGCGGACAAGCAGCCGATGGGCGCGAAGCTTTGGCCGATGTTCCGCCTGCTGGTCGCGGGGATCGCCCTGGGCGCGGTGGTACTGGTGATCGGGTTGGTGCTCGAGGGCACGGACTGGAAGCGCCGGTTCTTCTTCGCCTACCTGGTCGGCTACACGTTCGTGCTGGGGCTGACGGTCGGCTCGGTGGCGCTGGTGGTTCTGACGCACCTGTTCCGGGCCGGCTGGGTCGTGGCGGTGCGCCGCGTGCCCGAGACTTTCGCGGCCAACTTTCTGCTCGTTGGGTTGCTGGGGATCCCGATTCTGGTCAGCGCGGTCATGCCCGATGCGCCGCTGTATCCGTGGAGCGCTTCCAAGGACGATGTGGAAGCGAAAATCGCCGCGGCCTCAGAACGCATCCATGCCCTGGAGCACGGCGAGCACCACGCGGAAGAGGCCGACCACGCCGAGCCGACGCCCGCCGAACACGCGGACCATGGCCAGGGCTACTTCGTCGCCTCAGACGCCGACAGCGCCGCACCGCACACAGCCCCGGCAAGCGGCGAGGCGGCGGGACCGGCTCAAGCATACATAGACGCAACGGAGCGCATGCCCGGCATGAGCTATCCGCCGGACACGACGCAGGCGCTGCAGATGCAGCAGGACTACTACTGGACGCTCTTGGGCTACATGCTCGACTACAAGCGATTTGGCGGGGCGCTGGACGGGATGGAACTTGTTCCCGAAGGCAAGGGCTTTACATGGTTTAGCCCGATGCTCTTTGTCCTGCGGATGGTCGTCTACTTCGCCATCCTCTCGTTTATGGGTTGGTTCTATTGGAACCGCTCGGTCAAACAGGATGAGTCCGCCGACCCGGCACTGACCACGCGGCGTGAGTGGTGGGCCCCGCCGGCGACGGTGGTCTTCGCGCTGACGACCACTTTCATGTCCTTTGACCTGCTCATGTCGCTGGACCCGGCGTGGTACTCGACGATGTTCGGCGTGATCTTCTTTGCCAACAGCTTCACCGCCGGCATCGCGGCCACCATCCTCGTGTGCATGTTCCTTCAGAAAAAGGGCTACCTCAAGACCGTCAACGTCAACCACTACCACGACCTGGGCAAGCTCCTCTTCGCCTTCGTCTTCTTCTGGGGCTATGTCAGCTTCAGCCAGTTCATGCTCATCTGGTACGCCTCGCTGCCCGAGACGACCTACTGGTTTGAGCTGCACGGGATGACGACTGTCGAGACCGCGCCGCAGTACGGCTCGGACTGGGCGATCCTTTCGCTGCTGATGTTGTTTGGTCACCTGCTGGTGCCGTTCGGCTTCTTGCTCTCCAGGCACGTGAAGCGCAACCGGACGGCGCTGGCTGTGGCGGCGACATGGATGCTGCTGATGGTTTATCTGGATTTTTACTGGTACGCGATGCCGTTCATGCGGATGGGTACCGAGGCGACCTTCGGCCTGCCGGAGATCGGCGCGGTGCTGCTGCTGCTTAGCGTAGTCCTCGCGGCGTTTGTCGCCCGCTTCCGCAAGCACGCGCCGCTGGCCTACGGCGATCCGCGATTGCACGAGACCACCGCGCTGGATACCAGCGTGTGGGCACCGATCCACCATTAGGAGTAAGTGTGATCTGGTGATTTGGTGAAGTATGAAGTACCGATCCGAACACCAGAACGATTAAACGAGACAGCGCAGTTCAAACCTTGAAACTTAACCAGATCAAACTTCACCAAATCACCAGATAAAACCCATGGCAAGCAGCAGCAAGTCCATCAACATGCCCCTGATGTTCGCGATCTCGATCGGCGCGACGGTGTCGCTGATCGCGACCGTGATGTTCGCGCTGGCGTGGTATCAGTACGAGGCCCGCGTGGTCCTGCGCGACCAGGTGATCAACACGCCGATGCATGATCAGGCGTACGATCGTGAGCTGCAGGCCCAGTTGGCCAACCTGAGCAAGATTGAAGAGGCGATGGACGCGGTTGCCGCCGAGCAGGCGGGCCCTGCCCACGGCCAGGGCCACGACGTCGGTCAGCCCACCGCACCGACCGCACCTTGAGGTGATCGCAGGCGTTTTGATGATTTGAAACCCGGTCGCAGGACGCGGCCTATCGAGCGGAATATGATTTGCTCCACGACGAAAACCGGGCCGACCAGCCGAGCGTCAGGGGGCGGATAAGGAGTTGCCAGATGCCCCGCAGGGCCAGGATCGACAACCCGACGACACAATCGACATCGCCCATCCGCTGGGCGCTGCTGGCTGTTTTCTCGTTGGTCGTTTCCCTGCCGGCCGTGGCTCGCTACAACGACCAGGTCCAAGGCACGGAGGTCGGCGACGTCGGCCCCAACCCCTGGGCAGAGGACCTCTCCAACCAGGTCGGCATCATCGAAAAGGTCAACAGCCCGCTGCCCGCAGGACTGACATTCATCGATGAAGAAGGCAAGCCCGTAACACTCGAGAGCTTCTACAAGACCGGCCGGCCAATCGTCATCAACCTCGGCTACAGCCGGTGCCCGTCGATCTGCATCGTCATGCGCGACCAGATCACGCAGAACCTGGGCGAAACGGGACTGACGCTGGGCGAGGATTTTGTCATCCTCAACATCTCGATCGACCCCACCGAAACACCCGAGCAGGCCCGCGATATCCGGTCGCAGGTGTTTAAGCAGCTTGAGGAAAAGGGCATTGAGCCCAGCAGCGAAGGCTGGCGCTTTCTCACGGCCGATAGCGACACGATCGCCAAGCTCACCGACGGCGTGGGCTACCGCTACCTCTACATCAAGCCGCAGGACCAGTACGGCCACCCAGGCGTGCTGGTGCTGGCCGACGGCGAGGGCGTCATCCGCCGATACCTCAACGGCACGAACTACACGGCCAAGACGCTGCGCCTCTCCATCGTCGAAACCTCCGACGGCAAGGTCGGCTCGCTCCTGGACAAGGCCTACATCACCTGCTTTGTCTTTGACCCCAAAGCCAACAACTACGCGGCTACGGCCAAGTTCATCATGATGACCGGCGGGGGCGTGACGATCGTCGTGATCGTCGGCCTGGTGCTCGCCGGCTTCGCCTATGAGAAACGCAAGCGACAGTTGGACTTGACCAACACCTGTCCCTCCGCATGATTGCAAGACACGCCATGGACCTATTCCACAATACACTCACGATCAGCCCCACCCTCGGCGACATCTGGTTCCCCACCGATGGCTCCGCGAGCAACCAGGTCGATGGCCTGGCCTATTTCATCCTCTGGGTCTGCGGGTTCTTCCTGGTCTTTAACGCCGGGCTGATGGTCTTCTTTGCTATCCGCTACCGACAGAAGAAAAAAGAAGGCGCTTCCCACGGCCAGACCCACAACACCGCGCTGGAGCTGACCTGGTCGATCCTGCCCGCCTTCATCCTCGCCATCATCTTTATCTGGGGCTTCCGCGGCTTCCTGCACCAGGTCACCCCGCCGGCCAATGCGTATGACATCATGGTCACCGGCTACAAGTGGGGCTGGGACTTTACCTACCCCAACGGCCTGAACGCGCGGTCCGAAAGCGATGCCGACGGCAAAGCGCTCAAGGCCGGCCTGCACGTGCCCGCCGGACGCGCGGTGCGCCTGACGCTTCAATCGAACGACGTCATCCACTCGGTCTTTCTCCCGCAGATGCGCGTCAAGCAGGACGTCGTGCCCGGCCGGTTCAACCAGATGTGGTTCGAGGCCAAGTTTGATGAGGCAACAGCCGTCGAGGTCTCTCTGCCGACGGTCGATGGCGGGTCTGTCAAGGTCAAGCGAAACGAGTACGACCTGTTCTGCACCGAGTACTGCGGGCAGGACCACTCGCGGATGATCACCAAGCTGTACGTCTACACCGCTGAGGGCTTTGAGTATTGGTACCAGAGCATGGCGCTGATCGAGCCCGGCACGCCGCTGATCAAGCTCGGCCAGACAATCTACGAGACCCAGTGCGCCAGTTGCCACAAGATCGACGGCTCGAACACCGCCAACTATCCGTCTTGGTTGAACCTGTACGGCGCGACCAACCACGCGACCTCGGCCGGGCCGGTGACGGTGGATGACACCTACATCATCGAGTCGATCCGCAACCCCGGCGCGAAGCTGGCGGGTAAGCCCGGCGGCGGGAATTACGGCAACCAGATGGCCGCGTTCCCCAAGCTCTCGGACCGTGAACTGCGTGGCGTCATCGAGTTCATGAAGTCCATCAGCGATGAAGGCAAGAAGGTCCTGAACCCTGACCTGACCTACAGCGACCTGAACCTTGACGGCACGGTCAAGGAGAAGGCAGAAGGGGCAGCAGAGGGCGGCGCAATTGAAGGCGCGGGCCAGCCGCAGACGGAGCCGCAACCCGAAGCACAACCAGCGCCGGCGGCGCAGTGACAAATAGTCGGGCCGCTACGCGGGCCGGACGCGAGTAGTTAGAGGTTGAATCAGGCAAGAATGTATTGAGTTCGTTGACAACCCGTCCGGCGTCCGTAGGCCGCCGGCTATTGAAGTTCAGAGGACGACAGATCAACCGGTTCGCAAGATGTAGCGACTGGAGCAAGCACCATGACCGTAGCAGACCGACCCATTACCACTGATATTTACGGCGACGAGGTCCCGCTTAAGCCGGGCGACAACTACATCAACCACAGCAAGGGCATCCTGTCCTGGATGCTGACGCTGGACCACAAGCGTATCGGGCTGATGTACATGGTCGTCGTGCTCGCGTCCTTTGCGCTGGGCGGGTTCTTCGCTATCGCGCTGCGGACGCAGCTGCTCTTTGGTAAGGCCAGCAATATCGTCGGCGACAGCGTCGTCGGCAGTGCGACCTGGAACAGCCTCTACAACCAGGCCTTCACGCTCCACGGCGCGATCATGGTCTTCATGTTCATCATCCCCGCCATCCCCGCCATCCTGGGCAACGTCATCCTGCCCCTGCAACTGGGCGCCAAGGACGTCGCCTTCCCGCGGCTGAACCTCCTGAGCTTCTACTGCTGGGTCGGCGGGGGCATCTTCTTCACCTTCATCCTCGTCGGCGGCATCCTCAACTCCGCCTTTGGCATCAACATACCCTATGCCAACGGGCTGGACACTGGCTGGACGTTCTACACCCCGTACTCCACCTCGACGGACACCGGCGTGGTGCTCGGCACCTTCGGGGCCTTCATCCTCGGCTTCTCGTCGATCCTCACGGGCCTGAACTTCATCGCCACGATCCATATGCTCAAGCCCAAGGGCATGGGATGGTTCCAGATGCCGTTGTTCCTCTGGGCGCTCTACGCCACCGCGCTGATCCAGATCCTCGCCACGCCCGTGCTGGCGATCACGCTGCTGCTGCTCCTGGCGGAGAACACGCTGGGCATCGGCGTCTTTGACCCCAAGCTCGGCGGGGACCCGGTGCTCTTCCAGCACTTCTTCTGGTTCTACAGCCACCCGGCGGTGTACATCATGATCCTGCCCGGCCTGGGCGTGGTCAGCGAGATCATCTCGACTTTCAGCCGAAAGCACATCTTCGGCTACAAGTTCATCGCGTACTCCTCGCTGGCGATCGCGCTCTTCGGCTTCATCGTGTGGGGCCACCATATGTTCACCTCCGGTCAGTCGCCGATGATCAACGCCATGTTCTCGCTGCTGACCATGTCCGTCGCGATCCCCTCGGCGATCAAGGTCTTCAACTGGCTGGCGACGATGTGGCACGGCCAGATCCGCCTGGACACGCCGATGCTCTACGCGATGGGCTTTATCTGGCTCTTCACCATCGGCGGGCTCACCGGCCTGCCGTTGGCGGCGCTCTCGACCGACATCTACATGCACGACACCTACTTCGTCGTTGCGCACTTCCACTACGTCATGGTCGGCTCGACGCTCTTCGCGTTCCTGGGCGGCATGTATTACTGGTTCCCCAAGATGTTCGGCCGGATGTACAACGAAATGTGGGGCAAGATCGCCTGGGTCTTCATGTTCGTGGGCTTTAACGTGACGTTCTTCATCCAGTTCATCGCCGGCACACAGGGCATGCCCCGCCGATACGCCACCTACGCCGACCAGTACACGATTTACCACCACATCTCCACCGGCGGGTCGTACATTCTGACCATCGGCCTGGTGATGGTGCTCATCAACTGGGTCGCGGCCCGGCGTGGCAGGCGCGCCCCGGCCAACCCGTGGGGCGGCAACCAGCTCGAGTGGCACACCAACTCTCCGCCGCCGATGGAAAACTTCAAGTACAACCCTGTAGGTACCGACCCGTACAACTTCCATGACTGGAAGTACGACGAAAAGATCGACGGCTACGTGCTCGACAAGGACTACGACCCGAGCAACCCCAAGCACAAGCCGGTGCATTGATAGGTGTCGGGTTCCTGGTGTCGGGTGATGGGTAAAGTCCTAAACCAGACGCCACGGAACCGAACCAAAGCACCCAATACCCAACACCTGAAACCCAATACCTAAACGATGAGCGACCACGCACCACACGACGACCACGGCCACGGCGGGCACGACCACCCGCACTTTCTCGCGCACCACTTCGACACCCCCGACCAGCAGTTCGAGGCGGGCAAGCTCGGCATGTGGCTGTTCCTGGTCACCGAAGTCCTCATGTTCGGCGGGCTGTTCTGTGCCTACGCGCTCTACCGCGCCAATCACCCGGACATCTTCGCCTACGCGCACGGCTTCCTGGACTGGAAGCTCGGCGGGATCAACACCGCGATCCTGCTCGCGTCCTCGTTCACGATGGCGCTGGCCGTCCGCGCGGCGCAACTGGGCCAGCAGAAGGCGCTGGTGCTGCTGCTTTGCATGACGCTTGGCGGGGGTTTTGGCTTCCTCATCATCAAGTACTTCGAGTACACCTCCAAGTTCAGCCACAGCCTCTGGCCGGGCCAGTGGAACCTGTACTACCCGACGGCTGAAGTGACCAGCCCCAAGAACAACCAGCTTCAGATGGTCACCGAGCAAGAGACGAAAATCATCAGCCGATCGATGCAGATCAAGGAGATCGCGCTGGTGGAGTTTGAGACGCTGGCCCTGAAGCACCACTACCTGCCCTATCCCCCGCAGGCGGCGTACGACCTGTACGACAAGCACGAAGTCTTTGCCGAGCTTGCGGAAATCGACAAAAAGAAGGGCACCAAGGAACTCGAACACGCGATGCACCTGTTTGCCGAGCACGGCGTCGCGCAGGCGGTCGCCTGGGTTGACGAGCACGGAGGCCACGGCGGCGCCAAACACGAAGACGACAAGGGCCACAGCGAGCCGGTGCCCGCCACCGCACCCGCTTTTGTCGCGGACCCGGCGATTGATG
>JBGSTE010000682.1:0-1583 GCA_041736655.1 Phycisphaeraceae bacterium
GGTGAAGTGCCCGAACTGGTGGCCGGCGTAAGCCAGGGCCAGGGGCTGGCTGTTCGCCGGCAGCGTGTTACCTGCAAAAAGCACGGCCAGTTGTTCATCAGTCAAGGCCCGGCTGTTGATCGCCAGTTCACCCGCGAGGTCGTGGTTAAAGAGGACCAGCCTGGGTTGTGCGACCGGGACCGGCGCGACGCGGGCATAAAACACCTCGGGCAGGGTGAGGTAGCTGTTGTCGAGATTCAGAAGTTGATCGATCGTCATGTCGCGGAGGTGGGGATGGTTGTGCGGGGTTGGTCTGAGGCATGTTAGGCGAGGCCGGCCGGTGAACGATGAAGGTGTGGGTGGGTACAAAAAACAAGGCAGCCGGTGGGCCGCCTTGTTCATGCGTTTCACTCTAATTTGTGATCATCGGCGACGGCGGTGAGCCATCATCAGGCCACCCAACGCCAGCAGCGCCAGGCTGGCGGGTTCGGGGACCGTCGCGGCCACGGCCTGGGCGAGCGTGAAGTCCGCGCCATCCAGCCGCGTCACGTACAGCGGGATGCCCACGAGCGTCGGGTCGCTGCCCGATGTGCCGTAGAAATCAAACTTAAATTGGGCCCAGCTCACCGCGCCGTCGCCATCGCGGATCACCTTCATCCAGTTGTCCGAGCCATCGACCGCTCCCTCCCACGCGAAGGCCTCCCACGTGCCAAAAAGATCAAACCCGCCAGCACTCCATTGGACAAACGTATCCAGCGGGCCGGGGAAGGTCGGCGTCGCGTTGGCGCGGAAAAACAGGTCGGGAGCACCGCTGGGCGAGTGGATCTGCCCGCCAAGCACAGTGCCAAAGCTTCCATTCTCAATCCGATCCTTGGAGACCAGCAGCAACACACCATCGCCGACCCGCCCGCTGCCTTCAACGACATGAAACGCAAGGGGCTGGGCGGGGCAAGCCGCCGCACTGCAAAGAACCACAAGCGCGGCCAGAGACCGCTTCGCACAGAACCACTTCATGTTCAATCCCTTCCTCAATCCGACGAGATGGCTGAGCATCTCACAAGAACGATCACCCTGTCTTGAAAGTCACAGACAGCCTGTGTTCTTTGGGATGACTTGAACAAGAACTGTAGGGCCTCGGCCGTGAATAGATATGACCGCAACGGGTTAGGTTGGCGATTATCCTGGAAAATACGCCTATACCATTAGCGAGAAGTACATGGGGTCCGTCATGACGGGCTGCCGGAGCGGAGGTCGTAGATCAGGGCCCAGAGGCGGTCGCTTTCGCCGCGCTCGATCAGTTCGATGGGTTTGAGGCCGTCAAACTCGATGTTGGGCTGGTCCATCCACTCGCCGACGGCGTCAGCGTGGACCAGTTCGGCCAATGTGAGCTGGAGATGCTTAAGCTCTGTTTTCTCAGCGTTACTCATCAAAAAACCCAATCATTGAATACCTCCATTACACCACCCCTGCCGAGCCGGTCAGGATCGGACTATCGACGTATTCCCGCGGGTCGGTGACGATGCCGGTCAATGCCGAGGCGGCTGCGGTTAATGGAGACGCCAAGTAGACGCCGGCTTCTTTGTGGCCCATGCGGCCGGGGAAGT
>JBGSTE010000684.1:0-4828 GCA_041736655.1 Phycisphaeraceae bacterium
GGGCGGCCCAAGGCCCGGGCGCGTGGTCGCTGACCGAGCTGGCCCTGCCCCGCGCGGACATCAACCGGCTGACGCGGACGGACCTCTTACTCTTCGTGCCCTGCGCGCTGACGGGTTTTGCGCTCTGTCCCTACCTGGACCTGACGTTTCACCGGGCAAGGATCAACACGTCGCCGGTGACGGGGGCGCTGGCGTTTGCCTTTGGCTTTGGCGTGGTGTTTGCGCTGATGATTGTTTTTTCGATCTGCTATGGCGGGCAGCTTTTACCTTTTATTGAAGGCGATCCGGACGCGAAGCTGCCGGGCTTTTGGCTGGTGTTGCTGGGCCTGCACCTTTGCTTGCAGGCGGGCTTTACGATCACGGTCCACGTGCGTGAGCTGATGGAGGACGCCTCGGCGAACAAGGCCTACCTCGTCGCGATCGGCGGCGTGGCGATCCTGCTGGGCTTTGTGAGCCAGCTCACCACGCTGCCCAAGAGCCCGCTGACCGGCTCGCTGCCCGGCGGTTGGGGCGAGGCGGGCTATCGCGGGTTTCTACTCTTCTACGGCACGGTGTTCCCCGCCTACGTCTGGCTGGTCATGATCCCCACCCGCGGCACACTCACCGAGCGCGGCCGATCGCTGCGACTTGCAGTCTTCGCCCTCACCGCGGTGCTGACGTATGCCCTGGGCTGGCTGGGCTTTGTCATGGGTCAAGCGGTGGGGCTGTACCTGCTCTTTGCGGTTTTTCTGGTCGCACGCGTTGTTGTTGAGTTGCTGCCGCAAAGGAAAGCTGCGTAGCGATCGACGCGCAGCGTCCCTTTCGACTCATTTGAAACCGGCTGAAAGGGACGCTGCGCGTCGCCCGCTACCCACAGTGCACTAAACCTGTCGGCTGCGCTGTGGAGAGATTGGCGACTGCCTTTTCCACCCCCGTCCAGGTCTACTATGCCCGGCACGGAGAAGGACCGCCCGACTCCCAACTCCTGACTCCCAACTCCCTGCAATTCCATGCCCTTAACCTCCGGCCGCGCGTCTTTCTGTCGTTTGCGTGTCACTGGCGACGCACCCCTTGCCGTCGACGACACGCTGCTGGACCTCCTGCACGAAAACCACTTCCGCGAGACGGACATTGGCGCCCCCGATGAGGTCGAGGCCGGCTGGGTCACCACCGAGCACCTCTTTGACACGAACTTCACCTTCGACAAGGTCTCGTTCGGGCCCTTCGCGCTCTTTGCCCTTCGGCTGGACACGCACAAGGTGCCCGGCGAGGTGAAGAAGGCCTACCAGAAGATGAATGAACAGGCCGCCGCCAGCGCCAGCCCCACCGGCTTTGCCAGTAAGAGCGAGAAGCGCGAAGCGAAAGACCTCGCCGGCCGACAGGTGCAGGAAGACCTCGCCGCCGGCCGCTTCCGCAAGAGTAAGTCCGTACAGATCGCCTGGGACTTAAGCCAAGGCATCGTCCTCTGCGCCAACGCCAGCGGCAGCGTCATCGAACAACTCGTCCGCCTCTTCCGCAAGAGCTTCGCCGTCGAGCTTTCGCCGATGACCGCCGGCACCGTCGCCGGCCACTACCTCAGCCACGCCGGCCGATCACGCGATTACGAAGACCTTCTGCCCAGCACCTTCACCAAACCACCCGTAGACCTCGGCCACAACGACGACGAGGCAGCATCAGCCCGCGAACGACACACGCCCATCTGCCCGTGGGTCACCAAGTCGATTGACCTCAAGGACTTTCTCGGCAACGAATGGCTGACCTGGCTCTGGTGGCAGTGCGAGTCGGCCGAGGGCGTGATCGCCACCGACAAGGCCGGCGAACTGTTCGTCACCATCAACAAGGCCCTGGACATGGACTGCGCCTGGGAGGTCGGCGGCAAGCAGACCCTCCGCTGCGACAAGCCGACGTCACTGGCCGAAGCCGACGACGCGCTCAAGACCGGCAAGTGGCCCCGCAAGATCGGGCTCATCATCTCCGACGGCGAGCACCAGTTCGACCTCACCCTCGGCGGGGACACGCTCAATATCTCCTCCGCCCTGCTGCCGGACATCACCGAAGCCCAGACCCCACGCGAAGTCATCGAGCAGCGCCTGGCCCTGGCCGGCTCGTTAAGCTTCGCGCTCGACCAACTCTACAACGCCTTCCTCAAGCAGCGCACCGCCACCGGCTGGAGCGCCAAACGCGAAATCATCAGCCGGTGGATCCGCGAACGCAGCCAGCACAAACGCAGCAACTCCAAGATCGCAAGCCAGGAAACCGCTGCGGTTTAATCTGCGCATGACAAGAACAGCTTGGACAAGCGCTATCGAATGCTATACTTTTGATATGACGACCCAGACCTTCCGCGATCTGTTGACCGAGCGCCCCTTCAAGCCCTTCCGCATCGTGATGTCCAGCGGCAACCGCTATGAAGTCCGCCACCCGGAGATGGCGTGGCTGACGCGATCGGATCTATTAGTCGCAACCGCCGAGGAAGACGGCCTGCCCACCCGCTTCAAAATCTGCGCCCTCCTGCACGTCGCCACCGTCGAACCCCTCGAAGGTCAAGCTGCGTAAAAACTGGCCTCATTTCTCTGCCGTGATCTAGTGTTGGCGTAGCCGCCGCGTAACACGCGGGGGTCGAACTCTTCTGACCTACTCAAACTGCTCGATATACGCCTGGTCTTCCGCACTGAACGAACTCTTGCCGTACTTCCGCTTGCTGCCGTTCTCCAGTTCCAGCACGATCTGGCCACGCTCGATCGCGATCAGCTTGCCCGTGATCATGCTCCCGCTCTTACTCGTCCACGTCCGCATCGCCTGCTCGCCCAGCGCCGCGGGCTTCCCCGGCCCTGCCTCCTTGTCGTCCGCATCCTTGTCCGTTTTCTTGTCCCCCTTCGCGTTGTTCTTACTCTTCAGAAGCTCGACCATCGCCTTGCCCATCGCTTCGCCGACGTTCATGTACGTCTCGGGGTTGCCGTTGTAGTGCCCGCTCGAACTGCCGCCTTTTGAGAGCGGGTTTGTATATACAAAGCCCACCTTGCCCTTGAGCTCTTCGTGGTCGCTCTCCGCTACCGCTTTCATCGCATCTAAAATCAAACCGTCCCCGCTCTTGGCCCCCATCACGGTCTGCCCCAACGACGCCGTGACAAAAAACGCGTCGGGGTTATCAAAATCCTTCCGCAGCGCCCGGATCAACTGCACCAGGTTCTTCCCGTACCGCTCCGCATGCGCGGGGTTACGCATGTCCTTGTCACCCTGCCACCAGAAGAAGCCCACCACTTCGTATTCCTTGGCCCCCGGATAATACGTGTCAAGGTTTTCGAGCACTTTCTTGGCCGCCGCAATATCGCCATCGTATTGACAGCCCGCGTACCAGCCCTTGGACATGTCCCCGCCGGTGTTGCCCCGCGGATCGTCCGGCGTACCGCGGTACCCAGGCTCCAACTTCCCGTTGTATTCATAAGCCTCGCTCCCCGGCGGCAGCAAGTCCCAACCCAGACTCCGGTTCCCGATACAACTCTTCAAAATCAAAACCGGCGCATCCGTCACCTCACCCAGATGGTGGCCGATCCCGATCTCCGGCCCGATGTTCCTCTCAATCGTCATCCAATTATTCTGCTGGTCCTTCGCCGGCGAATTGCCCGAACACATCACAAAAACGTTCCGCACATCCTTGCGAACCGTCCACGCCCCCGCATCATCCACCAGGTACGGATACTTCTCCGCCGCGATCCCCTTCAATACATCCTGGTTCCCAAAACCCAGCATATTCGACTGACCCATCAAAATGTAAACCTGCACCGGCTTACGCATGTCCGCTTCCTTGCCATCCGGGTCCGGCAGCACCTGCGCCCCCATCGGCCCAGCCACCGACACCATCAGCAGGAACATCGCCGACACCCACGCCACAACCCCACCTCGCATCTGAACCCGCATATCAGCTTCCTTCTTCATAAGTCGATCTCACCAGTTAGAACCCAACACCAGACGCCCACCAGCATACCCTGTTACCCCCCCCGAACAAAGCCCTTACATGAACAGCCGCGAAGTCGGTCCTGAGCAACAGCGAAGGTCCGGATGGCTTGGGTGTTGGGTGTTGGGTGTTGGGGTTTGGGGTTTGGGGTTTGGGGTTTGGGGTTTGGGGGTTGGGGTACATGAATCACCACCCCAAAGCCCACGGCATGCCCGCTCTGGGGCACGCCGTGGGGTCAAGCCGTCGCAAGTAAGGAGGGAGGAGTGAGAATGGCGGATGGCGGATGGCGGATGGCGGATGGCGGATTTTCAATTCCGGAAATCGCCCATCGCACATCGCAAATCGTGCATCCACCAATTCATGCAGTTCTTGCGCCAAAATCGATCTCTTCCAGCCTCGGCCCATCGAGCAGCCACTGCTTGAAGCTCGGCAGATCCGTGCTCGGTTCTGGCACGATCCGCGCGACCGCCTTGCCATGCCGGGTCACGGTGATCGTCTCCCCATGGGCAACGCGGTCAAGCACCTTCGAAAAGTGCGTCATCACCTCGAACGCCCCCATACTCGCCGGGTTGCCGTGTGTGTCCATACCTACCACCTTTCGACCAGTTGACCAGTCTATTTTAGCACACAGACCGATCAGAACACCAGATTAATCACCCCAATCGCCACCGAAACGCTCAAATAACGCAACCAAAGCCCACGGCATGCCCGCTCTGGGGCACGCCGTGGGGTCAAGCTGTTGGAAGTGAGGAGCGGGGAGTTGGGAGTGAGGAGTCAGGAGTTGGGAGTGAGGAGTGAGAAGTCAGGTGTTAAAAATCACCACCCCGAAGCCCACGGCATGCCCGCACTGGGGCACGCCGTGGGGTCAAGTCGTTGGGGGTTGGGGGTTGGGGG
>JBGSTE010000707.1:0-4207 GCA_041736655.1 Phycisphaeraceae bacterium
GTCACGCCGGCGCGGCGCTTGGATTAAGCAAGGCGGCGATGCTCTGGCGCGTGCTGCTGCCGGTGGCGACGCCGGGCATCGTCGTGGGACTGGTGCTGAGTATCAGCCGGGCGTTGGCGGAGACCGCGGCGCTGCTGTTTACCAGTGGATACGTCGATCGGATGCCGCAGTCGCTGATGGATTCGGGCCGATCGCTTTCGATCCACATCTACGACCTGGCGATGAACGTGCCCGGCGGGGAAGGCCCGGCGAACAGCACGGCCCTGATCCTGCTAGGGCTGGTCATCGCCATCAACATCGGGACACACGCCTTCGCCGGGCGATGGGTCCGTATGAGGATTCAACCTTGAGCACGACACAAACCATCCTCGACCACGCCCCGCATCAACCGACAAGCACGACGCCAGCCGTGATGCCGCAGGTGTGCATGCGGGTCAGCGACTTATCCGTGCGGTACCGGGGTAAAACTGCACTACGCGGTGTCAGCCTGCCGATCCACCGCCATCGCATCACAGCGATCGTCGGGCCGTCGGGCTGCGGCAAGAGCACACTGCTGTCATGCCTGAACCGCATGACGGACCTGGTCCAGGGCTGTGTCGTCCAAGGCAGGATCGAACTGGAACAAACCGACATCACTGCTGCATCGATCGACACGATGCGCCTGCGTCGGCGGGTGGGCATGATCTTCCAGAAGCCCAACCCGCTGCCTTTATCCATCCTGAACAATCTCACATACCCGCTAAAGCAGCACGGCCTGAGGCACAAGCCCGACCGCGAAGCGGAGGCCGAGATCGCTCTGCGCCGCGTCGGGCTCTGGGAAGAGGTGAAAGATCGCTTGGGCAGTCCGGCGGCTCGGCTCTCCGGCGGGCAGCAGCAGCGGCTGTGCATCGCGCGGGCGTTAGCGTTGGACCCGCAGGTACTCCTGTTAGATGAGCCCTGCAGCGCGCTGGACCCGATCGCCAGCGGCATCGTTGAGGACCTCATTGCCTCGCTGCGAGGCCGATACACCCTCGCGGTGGTGACGCATAACCTCGCACAGGCCCGTCGCATCGCCGACGATATCGCGATGTTCTGGGTCCGCGACCAAGCCGGGGCCTTGGTTGAATACGGCCCGGCCCAGCAGCTCTTTGCCCATCCCAAAAGCCCGATCACTGCCGCGTATTTGCGGGGCGAGCGGGGCTGAGCATAAACGCGATGTAAGGTTCGGCCAGATCCAAACGACTCACCTGCACGCCAACAGAAGCAGCGTCGGAGCATCATGGTGACGTCGATCGTAAACTTAAAAATCAACGGGAATAACACGTTTGATCAGGCCGTGAGCGAGGCAGTCGGCCAGCCGCTCACCGGCTCGACGATCGACACGGTACAGGTCAATATTGGGCTGGTGTGTAACCTCGCCTGCCGACACTGCCACGTCGAGTCGTCACCCAACCGCCGCGAGCAGATGTCCTGGCAGACGATGCAGCACGTGCTATCCGCCGCGGAGCGCGCAGGGGCGCAAACCCTAGACATCACTGGCGGGGCACCGGAGATGCACCCACACTTTTGCGCTTTCATTGACCAGGCCCAGTCGCAGGGCCTACGTGTGATGGTGCGCACCAATCTGACCATCATGCTCCAGGACGGCTACACGCATCTGCCGCAGTGGTATGCCCAGCGTGGGGTTCATCTGGTTGCTTCACTGCCGTGCTACCTGCCAAGCAATGTCGATCGTCAGCGTGGCCGGCACGTCTACGCCGAAAGCGTTGCGGTCGTGCGCCTGCTCAATGATGCCGGCTACGGGTCGGACTCCGACAAGCCACTGGACCTGGTTTACAACCCACTTGGGCCGTCGCTGCCACCGGCACAAGGCCCGCTGGAGGATGCCTACCGCGAGGCGTTGGCGCGTGAGCACGGCCTGCGATTCAACCGGCTTTACACAATCACGAACATCCCCATCGGCCGGTTCTTGGAAGACCTGGCGCGTGACGGTCGAGCCGAGCAGTACATGCAACTGCTGCGTGACAGCTTCAACACCGCGACGGTGGACGAACTCATGTGTAGGCACCAATTGCACGTTGGCTACGACGGGCGGATGTACGACTGCGATTTCAATTATGCGTTGGGGCTGCCAGCAGGCAGTGACGCCGAACACATCAGTGCATTTAACCCCGAATCGTTTCGTAACCGTCAGATCACTACGGGCGAGCACTGCTTCGCATGCACCGCGGGCCACGGCTCGTCGTGCGGCGGAGCGCTGGTTTAACCATCGCTCAGAACACAAACAGCATCACGCCCTTCACGATTGAAAGACAAATGATGAGTACTGTGACCAATACGATTAACGGCAACCACTCGCCGGCACCCAACTCGACCGCTTCAGGAAAAGGGGCACGCTGGGTGCGATTGCTCAGTATCTTGGTCATCGTTGGTTCGCTGTTGGCGATCACTCGACTGATGCCGATGGGTCGGCTAACGGATTTTCTTAGTGCGGCGGTGCAGGACATGGGGGTCTGGGGGCCGCTGGTCTTCGCGCTGGTCTACATGCTTGCCACGATCTTCATGCTGCCCGGGTCGCCGCTGACGTTAGCGTCGGGCGCGATCTTCGGTTTGGCGTGGGGCACGGCGGCGGTCTCGGTGGGATCAACCACCGGTGCGGCGATGTGTTTCTTGATCGGCCGTTACTTCGCACGACGGTCCGTTGAACAGAAGATGAGCGGATCTAAGACCTTCAAGGCCGTGGATCGCGCCGTCAGTGAGGGCGGCTGGAAGATCGTCGCACTGCTTCGGCTTTCACCGGCGGTCCCTTTCAACCTGCAGAACTACCTGTACGGGTTGACTGCGATCCGGTTCTGGCCTTGCGTGCTGGCGAGTTGGGTGGCGATGCTGCCCGGCACATTCATGTATGTGTACCTGGGCTATATCGGGCGTGCCGGTGTCGCTGCCGCCGCGGGTGAGGGCGGGGGCAAAACACCCGCACAGTGGGCGATGCTCGGCGTGGGTCTACTCGCAACCATTGCTGTCACCATCTACGTCACCAAGCTCGCACGACGTGCTATCGCCAGGCAGACGGACAACATCGACGAGGCGACAGACATCTCTCAAGATGCTGCCGCCAAACCGGCGCAAAAGCCCGCCAGCCGATGGGTCACGGCCGTCTACGCGGGTTCCGCTCTCTTGGCAGTGACGCTGGCGGGATGCGCTTATGTCAACCAGAGTGCGTTCAAGGGACTCTTCGGACCACCGGAGGCGACACTCACCGAAACCTACAGCGACAACCCCGACGGCCCGAGCTTTGACCACTCGGCATTCGACACACTGCTTAAGCAGTATGTCAACGAAAAAGGCGGGGTGGATTACGTTGGCCTGCAGGAGAAACGCGACGATTTGAAAGCCTACATCGACCGCCTCGCCAAGGCCCCGTTCAAGGACCTGGGCCGGGACGAGAAACTCGCGCTGCTCATCAACGCATACAACGCCTTTACCCTCGAAATGATCCTCGAACACTACGACAACGGCAAGCTCGAATCGATTAAAGACATCCCCAATCAATGGTCCGATGAACGCTGGATCATCGCAGGTAATACCTTCTCATTAAACCAGATCGAGCACGAAGAGGTTCGGCCCAACTTCAAGGAGCCGCGCATCCACTGGGCGCTGGTTTGTGCGGCGGTGGGCTGCCCGCCGCTGCGTGCCGAGGCGTACACCGCCGCGAAGCTGGAGAAGCAGCTCGCAGACCAGGCCAAGTACGTCCACTCGCACGACAAGTGGTACCGCTTGGATCAGGCCGACAACACCGTCTACCTCACCCAGCTCTACAACTGGTACGGCGGCGACTTCGAGCAGGTCGCTGGCTCCGTGCTGAAATACGTTTCCCAATACGACCCGGAACTCAAGCAGATACTCAGCGAGGGCCAACCCCCAAAGGTCCGCTGGCTGGATTATGACTGGTCGCTCAACAGCCAGGAGAACATCCATTGACGACAACCATGAACCATACACCACCCACCGAAGCCGACACGCTCGGTATCCCTGCGCTGTCACCGCTGGACGAGTTCAACACGTCCTTGCGTGACAACGTCCACCCGCCGAGCTGGATTAACCCCAAGCCTAGCGGCAAGTACAACCTCGTTGTCATCGGCGCTGGCGCGGCGGGCCTGGTTACCGCAGCCGGCGCGGCGGGGCTTGGTGCGAAGGTGGCACTGGTCGAGCGGTCGCTGCTGGGTGG